>JBBSDT010000386.1:0-3287 GCA_038240405.1 Ignavibacteria bacterium | reverse complement strand
TAAAAAACATTTGCAAACATTCAAAATGTGTGATTATTTCTTTGGAAAGTCTTTTAATCTTAAACATATTTTTATTATTTTGGAAACAATAATATCTATATTTATATATAACTTAAATTCAAAACGGGCAACTTAAGTAATCTAAATAATTATGGCTGCAGAACCTGCTAACAAGTATCCTAAAGGAATTCCCTACATCATTGGAAATGAACTCGCTGAAAGGTTCAGTTATTATGGTATGCGTGCGATTCTGGTCGTCTTTATGACGCAATACCTTATGACACAGAACAAAGTAAATCCAATGAATGAAAATGAGGCCACCACCTGGTATCATTTGTTCACAATGGCAAATTATTTTTTCCCCATCCTAGGAGCTGTAGTATCAGATGTATTTTGGGGTAAGTATAAAACTATCATATTGCTTTCGATTGTTTATGTTTTCGGACACGTTGCCCTTGCCATTGATGATTCAAGGATGGGACTTTCTATAGGCTTAACTCTGATAGCCATCGGTGCGGGAGGTATAAAACCTTGTGTATCTGCTCACGTTGGAGATCAATTTGAAGAAAAAAATAAAATTCTTCTGGAAAAGATATTTGGTTTCTTCTATTTCTCAATTAACCTTGGCGCTGCTATCTCTACTATTCTTATTCCGGTATTACTTGAAAAATACGGTCCCCATGTTGCATTCGGTGTTCCGGGACTACTCATGTTAATGGCGACGGTTGTATTCTGGATGGGGAGAAAAGTTTTTATTGCCATTCCTCCTGTAGGTTGGAGTGCTTACAAGAAAGATATATTTAGTCCTGCAGGGAAAAAGGCAATATTCAATTTAGGTATAATGTATATTTTCATTGCAATCTTTTGGTCTCTTTTCGATCAGACAGGCTCGTCCTGGGTGATACAGGCAGAAAAAATGGACAGGGTAGTGAATCTGGGTTTTGTAAAGTTCGAACTCCTTGCGTCGCAAATTCAGGCGATTAACCCGCTATTGATCATGTTATTCATTCCTATGTTCACATTCATGATCTATCCTGCTATAAATAAACTTTTCCCTCTGACTTCATTGAGAAAGATTTCTATAGGTATGTTTTTAGCCGGATTTTCATTTGCAATATTAGCTGTAGCTCAAACTTCAATAATGGGTGGCGGAAGACCCAGTATCTTATGGCAATTCTGGGCTTATTTAATATTGACTATGGCTGAGGTCATGGTGTCAATAACCGGTCTAGAGTTTTCATACACTCAATCACCTAATAGTATGAAGTCTTTTATAATGGGGATATGGCTGTTGTCAGTTTCGCTTGGGAATGGTATTACCGCTCTTGTAAATATGATTATTGTAAATCCGGACGGAACATATAAATTAAACGGTTCCGAATACTTTTGGTTCTTTGCAGGATTAATGTTTATTACTGCAGTAGCATTTATCTTCGTGGCTATGAGATATAAAGTTGAAAGCTATATTCAGACAAGAGAGAATCTTCCAAATCCTCTGTTAACACAAAATTAATATGGTATCAACAAATCTTTCCATTTATTGATACCATAAATAAAATCAGTTACTTCACATATATTTGCAATGCAGGTGATGATGTGCCAAAAGGATTATTACTTTCCATCATACTAACCTGAAAAGAATAAGAATTAGGACTTGAAGGCGCTTTTACATTAAAGGAAAAAACTGCAGTACCTCCCGGAGGAATGGTTTCCGGAAGATCAACATAACCGGTACTCCAGGGATTGATACTTATAGGAAGCATTTTTGAATCAACAAAAACCAGACGATATCTATCCTTTGTCCAGGTTGAATTTCCTGAATTAGTAAAGGAAACAGATACCGGGTAATTTTGATTGGTTTCCATAATTATCGGTACTGACTGATTGGTGAACGTGGAGTTGTTGTTAGATTTTGTGAGATTATTATTATTACCTACAACGGTAACTAAAGCAGTACCGGAAGGATCTCCAAAATAATTACTACCCTGCATAATACTCCACTGCAAATTGTACGTCCCGGGGGGAGGAGCAGTAACTTCAAATTGAAAAACTTTTGACTGTCCGGGCTCTACAGGCTGAGACAAAACCAAAGGTCCTATTCCCCAATCTGGTAACATCTTGCTTTCTGTAGCATAATATGGAGTTAATTTATAATCACCGCTTATATTTGATGTAGATGGCGACCATGCTGATTTTCCGTTATTTTGCAATGTAACTGTTACGACATACTTTTGACCGGAAATCATAGCTGTTGGAATTGATTGAGTGAGATACAAAGCATTATTTCTCGTATCAGTGGTGGAATTGTTTCCTGAAACCTCTACAATCGATACCGGAGTTGCTTCGCCGAAAGATTGAGAACCCTTAGCCATGCTCCATTGACAACTGTATCTTCCCGCCGTTAGGGGAGCTTTAATATCGAAAGTAAATGTGACTTTCTCCGTGGGTGCTACATCATATGGAAGATTTACACTGGAAACACCCCATACATTAGATTGATATGCATTATCGGTCATATCAATTAAGGCAAGTTTGTAATCGTCGTTAGAGGATGACCATGTAGTAACTCCTAAATTTTGTATTGTAATAAGCAACGAATAATTTTGTCCCAACAAAAGATGCGTTGGAAGATTTTGTGATAATAATGTAGAATTATTCATTGTTTTAAAATTAGCCATTGGATCATCCTGCGCCTTTAATTCGAATGAATATAAAAGTGCAAATATTAATATTCCAAACCCGAATTTGATTAAACTTCTTACTAACATTTTTTTTCTCCTCTGTAAAATTTTTAAAATTTATTATTTAATTGACTAATTAGCGCACTGTAAATTTTATCACCGTCTTCTTTTATGAAACGTGTGTCATTGGTTTCGGCAGATAAATTTTCCGATATAAGCTTATTTATATGTTCCATGCGCTTGGACATATATGACAAAGAAAGCTGTTTAAGATCTGATACATTATGACTATCTGAGTTTTGATTTTCAAGTGAAAGAAATTTATTATATAGGGAGTCCAATTCCCTGTAATAATCCTTTTTCGAAGTAAGATTTGCAGTTCTTGCGCTTTGATACAGGGATTCAAATCTTTTTACAGTATTTTGAAGATTAGCAACATAAGACTTGCTTTCCTGACTATTTGAAGCTGACTTCGAATCTGCTTCATTTACTTTTTGGTGTAAGGTATCTATAACCTTTTCCCTTATTACTACGGTATCTTTGTTTTTCCTGAGGGATTCACTTAATTTTTCCAGGTCACCCTGTTTATCGGCCATATCTATTTTG
>JBBSDT010000385.1:0-3293 GCA_038240405.1 Ignavibacteria bacterium | reverse complement strand
TGGATGGGCATGACAGGGGCGCTAAAGTAATAGCAGCAGCTTTCAGAGACTCCGGTATTGAGGTTATTTATACCGGGTTAAGACAAACTCCGGAAACCATAGTTGAGGCTGCACTACAGGAGGATGTTGATGCAATAGGTATTAGCATACTCAGCGGCGCACATATGACAGTCTTTCCAAAAGTGAAAAAGATTATGGAAGAGAAAGGTCTTAACGATGTTTTGCTTTTTGGCGGAGGCATTATTCCCGAGCAGGACATTCAGTTGCTTAAGACAATGGGAGTCGGTCAATTATTTACCCCTGGAACGCCTACTTTTGATACAATCAACTATGTAAAAAACTGGGTTCATGAAAATAAACCGGAGGGTATTAGCTAGAAAAAGATTTACGATATTTTTTAATCAAAATAAATTTAATGAGTAATACCGTTGAACCGGTTAAATTTGGTACCGATGGCTGGAGAGGGATTATAGCTGATACATATACTTTCGAAAATGTAAAAAGAGTTGCACTCGCCACTGCTTTAGTTTTTAAAGACCACTCTAAAATAAAAAACGGAATCATTGTCGGTTATGATACAAGGTTTCTTTCAAAGCAATTCGCAGAAACTGTTGCAACTGTCCTGGCAAATCAAAAAATTAAAGTATTTCTTACAAACACATTTGTTACCACACCTACAATATCTTTACTTTCGAGGGATCTAAATTGCGCTCTCGGAATTATGATCACTGCTTCTCACAATCCTTCCATATACAATGGTTATAAATTAAAAGATGAGTTTGGCGGCTCTATGGATCCTGATGAAATTGCTAAGGTTGAAAATGAGCTAAAGAATATTGCAAAGGTAGATATTTTAAAAACTACAGATGAGCTGTTAAAATCCCGAGCTATTGAATACTTCGACGGACATGGGTACTATCTGAAATATCTTCGAAATAAAATAAATATAGATAAGATCAAAAAGGCCGGCATAAAGATCATTTACGATGCAATGTACGGAACCGGACAAAACTTAATAAACAATTTCGTAGATATTAAACAATTGCACGGTGAAATCAATCCTTCCTTTGGAAAAAACCCTCCCGAGCCTGTCGAAAAAAACCTGTCAGAAATTTGCAATGACATAAAAAACGGAAGTTATGATATCGGGATTGTTACAGATGGTGATGCCGACAGGATTGCTATAATAGATGAACATGGCGATTTCCTAGACGCACAAAAAACTTTTGCACTTTTATTAAAATATTTATTCGAAAAGAAAGGTCTGAGAGGTAAAGTTGTCAGGGGCTTTTCAACAAGTGACTTAATAAAAAAATACTGCGAAAAGAATAATATAGAGCTTGTTACTGTTCCAATTGGATTCAAATTCATATCAAAAATTATGATAACCGAAGATGTGTTGATTGGGGCAGAAGAGAGTGGCGGCATAGGAATTAAAGGTCACTTACCCGAAAGAGACGGTATTTATAACGGCTTGCTGTATCTTGAAATGCTTGCGGAGTATGGTAAAAGTATATCTGAACTGAAAAAAGACCTCGAAGATGAATTTGGCAAATATTTTTATCAGAGGCGTGATGTCAGGACTACTGAGGAATTAAAAACACAGGTTTTACAATGCTGCAAATCAATGAAGACGGGTGATGAGATCGGCGGAAAGAAAATAATTTCAATTGATAACCTGGACGGGTATAAATATTATTTTGATAACGGCTGGATAATTATAAGAGCCTCTGGAACTGAACCTTTGCTGAGGATATATTGTGAAACTACCGGCACAGATGATACTAATGAAGTCCTTACGAAAACTATTAAACAATTCGGTTTATGAAGAAAATACAGTGCATATTATTATTTGTAATTTTGATTTCTATGACAACAGCGTCCTATTCTCAATTTAAGAGCAAAGAGAAGGATAAAGAAGCCAATAATTCAAATAGTAACGTTAGCATTAATGCAGACGCTCCTGATATTTTTACCCAATTGGAAGGACAAAATACTTTTAAAACTAAATCTGTTCCAATTGAAGGTGCAATTGATCCTTATAACTATATTGTTGGACCAAATGACCTTTTTACGCTAGGATTATATGGCTATATCAATCAACAAGTTCCTTTGGTGGTTTCTCCGGAAGGTTCGGTAGTTATTCCAACAGTCGGGGAGGTTAATGTAAATGGTTTAAACCTAACTCAGGCGAAAGAAAAAATTGTAAGCGCAGTTAAAAAAAGATATTATTCAAGTGATGTCAGTTTTACTTTAAATACACCAAGAACTTTTCTTATAAAGGTATCGGGTTTGACCCAGGGAACATTTGAGGTATCTCCGGTTACCCGAGTTTCTGAGATTCTGAAAATATTAATATTTGATACATTAAATACATCACGAGTTTTCTACGAGAAGACAAATGAACGGGGGTTTTTTAATACACAAATTTCTTTAAGAAATATTGAATTATACAGGAAGGATGGAACTGTAAAGCATGTAGATATTTATAAATATTTTCTTACAAATAATAATGAACATAATCCATTTTTTCTTGAAGGGGACTTGTTGAAAATTCCTTACATTCAGCTCGAAAATAATTTTATTACTATCGGCGGTGCGGTGCAATTACCCGGTTCATATGAGCATGTCAAGGGTGATGATCTTGAAACAGCAATAGGAATTGCCCGGGGCTTTGATGTAAATGCTCAACCTGATAGTATTCTGCTTTACAGACCAAACGGAAATGCTGAAAAATACGATTTGATTAATCTTTCCTACGAGCAAAACAAAAACTTTCAGATAGAAACTTATGACAGATTGTTTGTAAAATTTAAAATAAACTATCAAAAGAATCTTTCAGTATTGATTCTCGGTGAGGTATTAAGACCAGGCTACTATCCAATTTCTTTCAAAAACACCAGATTGAAGGATGTTGTGGAGATGGCAGGAGGTTTTAAGGAAAAAGCATATTTGCCTTTAAGCATATTATTTAGAACTAATGATCAAGAATACACTGGTAAAGATACTTCAGAAATTTTGATTAATTCGAGAGCCAATGATCTATTGATTACAGAAATTGATCGCCTTAATTTTGCAAATGACATTAAGTCAAAAAGAAACAGGGTTATTGTAGATTTTGAGAAATTATTTAAGAAAAATGATGAATCTCAGAATGTCTTATTAGAAGGCAAAGATATAATTTACATTAATGACAACAAAAACATTGTTTATGTATTTGGGCAGGTCGGGCAGGAAGGATATGTCCCTTTTATCAAAGGACAGGATGCGAGTTTTTATATTAACAAAGCAGG
>JBBSDT010000384.1:0-3296 GCA_038240405.1 Ignavibacteria bacterium | reverse complement strand
ATACCTTTCAGGAGGAAGCTGCTCGCCTTCATATTCAAAATAAATGTTAGGATGATTGGAAAATTCTTCCTTCATTTTTTTAAAATCCGATATTAATCTTCTCTGTCTCGGGCTCAACTATCTGAATTTTATAGTATTTTTTGAATGATTAATTAATTTTACAATACATAAGAACCGATTCCCTGTTAATCAATGGACTATTCATTCTTTACACTAATGTTTGGCAATTCCAGCACCTGTCCTATTTTAATATCAGTTTTCTTTTTTATATTATTTTGCTTCATGATGAGTTCAATTCCTTCCCTGCTTTTATAAAACAGGCTTGAAATCTTTTCAAGAGTATCTCCAGTTTTTACGAGATACTTTTTCAGGCTTAATGTCGTATCTTTGATTGCTGAATCCGTATTTTTTGAACCTGAATTTGAAATTGAATTCTCGGTGATACTGCTTATACTCGAAGCGTTATTGGTAAGATCTCCCTGTTTTGTAATGCTTTTTTTTATTTCCAGGTCTCCAATAGCCTCATCTAACCTGTTCTTCAGCTTTCTGTTCTCATCTTGTATTGCTGCTATATCCTTTTCGTAATTTACTTTATAAGCAACCTTTTGCTTCAAGTCATAAAAATTATATATCATAATCAGCAGCAATAGAATTGTCAGTAAAAGTAATCCGAGGATTAAATAACTTTTGAAATCCGGCTTTACTGACTTTTCATTCCGGCTTTCCAAATTGTCTATGGTCAGCAGATCCGGATCAGTTTCATTTACAAGCTGCACTTCAAAATTTTCTTTCGATTTAATATCATACATGCAAAATCCTTTAGTCTTAATAATTTTTTTATTTCTCCACGCAAAAAATCCCCTGTCATTAATTGAAGGATCAAAAACATACGCAACCATATAATCCATATTAAAAAAATTCTCCTGGATGAAAATATCAAAGTTGGATAAAAATACAGTATGTCCGGGGTGTGAATGAAACCATCCTAAGATCTTCTTGTCCGGAAAATCTCTTTCTAAAACTTCATTTATGTAATCCCATGTTTCGTGTGTGAATGTGAGCCTTGATAATGAAGAATTACTGTGTTTTGCTATGATTAAATTATCAATAAGGATAAATTTATTCGAGGTGTTATTAACGCAAATATCTCCCACCAAAACTCCCCCCAGCTCATTGTTAAGGTCGCCGGACAAATACTCATCTACATTCTTTAATGCCTGCTGCTGTATAAATATTTTGAGATCTTCGTCGAATTCTTCAGTTCCAAAACAGGTATAATCGGAGGGATATTCACAATGTCTGAAATTACCCCCATCATGATTTTCTTTTACTTCTATTTTCATTATTGGAATATAATCAATGCCGAAAATATAATAAATGAAATAAGGCTATTTTTTTACAACGATCCTTCGGGGTGCAAATCCTGTTAAAAAAGTATTCTGAAGAGTTCCATTTCCGTCGAATATACTTATACTCCCGTTTGTCACAAACTGTTTGGCATCCGCAATATAATGCCTTTTATTTTTGCTGTCAAAATTGTACCCGTGAAAAAAATCTGCAGCAGTATTGGGATTGCTGATAAAAGTAGAGGATGCTTTTGTATTTAGATTTAATTTCTCAATGTTATTCGAATTGGATATGAAGTATATATCATTACTATTTTTGTCAACAGAAATATCTTTATCAAAACCCGATGTAAGCCCGTTGCTCAATTCAAAAGAATCCAGCTTTGAATATGTATCCGGATCAATTTTGTAAATAACCGACTGTGCCGGATTGCCGGGACATCCCACCAAAAGCTTGCCATCGTTTGTTACTGCAAGGGACGAAGGAGCCTGTCTGACTTTAATAATTGCTATCACGGCATCCGAAACGGCGTCTATTACCGAAACGGTTGAATCGGTCGGACCCATATAAATACTCGTGTTGCATACGAAGACTTTATTTCCGACAGACATTATTTCCTGAGGATATATTCCTACATTAATTGTTGAAGTTGTAGCCAGGCTGGTCATATCCACGACGGAAACATTATTTGTGGGACCGTTTGTCAAATAGATTTTATTATTTGCAATAGCCAGTGAATAGGGATTAATCCCGGCGTCATTTGATAATATTACAGTACCATTGGTATCGGTTTCATAAATCTTTCCTGATACACCTGTGTTTCCCTGCTCTGTTATAAAAAGATTTTTATTAAAGAGAATCAGACCATCGGGGGTATTTCCCAAACTCCCGGGGTTGAAGATATTCACATCAATAGTATCTCCCTGCAAACTATAGAATGACAGCTTGCTTGTGCCGGGACTGTTAAATATACCTTCCGATAATATATAAGCCCCATCAGTGGTAGTCGTATTCACAGGCGAAGAAATAATAATATCATCCCTGTTGCATCCGGCAAGATGAATTATAAAAATAAATCCTGTAAAATAAAAAAGTAGTTTCTTCAAATTAATCCTTTCGATATCTGATTTGTTTATTCTAAAATAACTTCAAACTTTGTCTCTCCTGAATTGATCATTCTGTCTATATAAGGTACACAGAGCTTACAATTATCCGCAACCGTTTTAAATTTTTTTAACTCTTCCAGCGTACTTAAATTATTATCCTTCATTATTTTTTTCATATCCTCAAACGAAGTATCATAACAAATACATTTTGTAATAGTGAATTTAGCTTCTTTTGATTTCATTGTTCAAAAGTCAATACCCACCCTGATAGGAATTCCTTTATCAAAATAATGTTTAACTTTTCTCATCTCCGTCACCAGGTCAGCTTTATCTTCAAGACCTTCCCATAGCTTGTGCCCTGTCATTACAAGCTCAAATTTCTTATTATTCTTCCAAAGTTCAATCAGTTCTTCAATATCCTTGCTTTCAAGCAGATGATAAACAACACCTGCAATTGCTTCATCAAGTATCAGCAGATCCTGCTGCCCTTTTTCAATCAAATCCCTTGAAATTTCAACGGCTCTTTTTGCTTCTTTAAAATCTTCTTCCGAATTCTTGAACCTGAAAGTACCGTCCTCATTCATTCTTTCACAACCTGTTGAATAAAATTCAACATCGCAGCCTGCTTTTTTTAACATTCTCAAAGTATTCAACTCTGCATAATGACCATTTACTCCTTCGTAGCCTTTATCAAACTGAACAAGACGTACTTTCAAACCTGCACCCAGCGCTCTCATTATTAATCCCATTACACAAGTTGTTTTACCTTTCCCGTAACCATAATAGATATGAAAGCAGTGTTTATCTTCTTCAGACAGATGCTTGTATCCCTCAATCGTCTTT
>JBBSDT010000383.1:0-3307 GCA_038240405.1 Ignavibacteria bacterium | reverse complement strand
GCTCTTAGTGAATACCTTGAAGCAGAAATTGTGAGAGACGGAAAAGTTTTCTATCAGAAATATGTACGCGGCGTCCCTGAAGCAAAAGTTAAGGTAATCGGAAATGCAAAAAAGAACGGTACCAAAATTACATTCTATCCCGATAATGAGATCTTTAAGAATATTATTTTTAAATATGAGACTCTTGAAGAAAGATTAAGAGAATTGGCGTATCTAAATAAAGACCTTACTATAATTCTTAAAGATGAAAGAGAAAAAGATAAGCAGGAAGAATTTCACTTCAAAGGTGGCCTGGTTGACTTCGTGAAGTATCTTGATGAATCTGAAAAATCCATTTCAGGAAAGCCTATCTATGTAAACGGGGAAAGAGAAAATATCCTTGTTGAGGTTGCTTTCCAGTATAATGAATCCTACAATGACAACATTTATACTTTTGTAAATAATATAAACACTCACGAGGGCGGAACTCATCTGGAAGGATTTAAAGCAGCTCTCACACGAACTCTTAATAACTACGGCACAAAGAGTGGTCTTATTAAAAGTGATAAAATTACTTTGACAGGAGATGATTTTAGAGAAGGTATTACTTGTGTGTTGAGTATCAAAGTTCCTGAACCGCAATTTGAGGGACAAACTAAAACAAAATTAGGAAACAGCGAAGTAAAAGGAATTGTTCAGTCAATCACAGGTGAGCAGCTCGGAAATTACCTCGAAGAAAATCCATCCATTGCAAGGAAGATAATAGATAAATGTCTCAGAGCTGCCGAAGCAAGGGAAGCTGCACGTAAAGCAAGAGAGCTTACACGAAGAAAGAATGCTCTTGAAATTTCAGGACTTCCCGGAAAATTAGCTGACTGTTCCATTAAAGACCCCGCTCAATGCGAGCTTTATCTTGTTGAAGGTGACTCGGCAGGGGGTTCGGCAAAGCAAGGCAGAGACCGGAGATTTCAGGCTATTCTGCCTCTGAGAGGAAAGATATTAAATGTTGAGAAGGCCAGAATAAATAAAATTCTTGAGAACGAGGAAATTCGATCTATTGTAACAGCGATAGGAGCTGGCCTTGGAAATTCGGATGAATTTGATGAATCAAAAATCAGATACGATAAAATAATTTTAATGTGCGATGCGGATGTTGACGGCTCACACATCCGAACACTTCTACTGACTTTTTTCTACAGGCATATGAAGGAGATTGTGGAAACACAAAGATTATATATCGCTCAGCCACCTCTTTATAAAATCAAGAAGGGAAAAACAGAACTTTATGCTTATGATGAAGCGGAAAGAGAAGAGATATTAAAGTCAATGAAAGCCGACAAGACTGTTGTTGTATCTACTAACGGAGAAGAGGGGGAAGGAACAAATACTAAAGGAATAAATATTTCCAGATTCAAGGGATTAGGAGAAATGAATCCTGAACAACTCTGGAGTACTACCATGAATCCCGAAACGAGGACAATAGTTCAGGTGACAAACGAAAATGCAGCCGCAGCGGATAAGATTTTCAGGGTGCTTATGGGTGAAGAAGTTGAGCCGCGTAGAAAATTTATAGAAGAAAATGCCAAATACGCGAAGCTAGATGTCTGATGCATATGCGAAGTTTTAATTATTCAATTTACACCAAAATTTTTCTTCTGATTCTGTTTTTAACAAATCATTCATTTGCTGCCGACTCCACATCTCTTTCGTTTGAAAAGCAAAACATGAAAAAAAAATATATTTCTTTTTCATTCGGAATGGGAATTAAATATTCAAACAATCCATCTCTGATAAATTTCATTCCATTGGATGTACCGAATTACATTACTCTTCCTCCTGCTAATCAGGTTTCTACCTTTTCAAACGGGATTGAATTCTTCGGTGGTTTAGAATTTCAGATAAAAAAGAATTTTTCTGTTAAGACTGAATATTCCTATTATATAAAAAGTATAGATGTTACTTCAGACGTAAATTATCAATATAGTTACACTTCGCACCAGCCTCTTTTAATGTTCAATTATATTTTTGCCCAGAGCAATAGCTTTATAAAATTCGGATTAGGAGGCGGCTATTTTTTGTATAATTTTACAAGGAAAGTCATATCCAATGAAACAAATTATTCCTCCTCCGGACCTGCAGTAAAATTTGAAGGAACATTCAATGCACAGCTCGGAAAATCAGCTTCTACATATTTAAGCGGGTTTATAATAAAAACTTTCACATCTGACCTAAGGGATGTGAACATGAATTATCTTCACAGCTTCAATAATCAAACAGTTAATCTCAGCAGCTTTGGTGTTGGCTTGAGGTTGGGCATTGAAATCTATTTTTTTTAAAATTAATTCAGTCATTTGGAAGAAATCATTAAAGCTATCATTCTTGGTATCATACAAGGTACAACCGAATTTATACCTGTAAGCAGCACTGCACATTTAAGGGTAATTCCTGCGTTATTGGGATGGAATGATATTGGCTCTGCTTATACAGCTGTTATTCAGTTAGGAACTCTGGTCGCTACACTGATTTATTTTAAAAAAGATATTTCTTCACTAACACACGGATTCGTCAGCGCATTCCGGAATAAGAATTTTCTGTCTGACAGCCAATCCCGAATATTCATACTGATAATTATCGGTACAATTCCTATTTCTATTTTCGGTCTGTTGTTTAAAAGATTTATTGAAGGACAGGCACGGGGATTATATGTCATAAGCGCTGCGTTAATACTGCTTGCCTTAGTGCTTTTTATTGCCGAGAAAGTCAGTACTAAGAAAAAAAACTTTGATGAAATTTCCTTTAAAGACGGAGTTGTAATAGGTCTTGCGCAGTCACTTGCTCTGATTCCGGGCAGCTCGAGAAGCGGGGTAACCATCACGGCAGGACTTTTCAGGGGTTTGAAAAGAGAGGTCGCTGCAAGATATTCTTTCCTTCTTAGTATACCTGCCATCGGTTTGAGCGGTCTGTATGAACTTTACAAAGAACGTCAGGTTTTACTTCATGAAAATTTCCTCAGTCTCATCATTGCTACAATTGTGTCCGGTATTGTCGGATATTTTTCTATTGCCTTTCTGCTCTCATACCTTAAAACACGAAGCAATTTGATATTTATCATTTACAGAATTGCACTTGGTATCTTAATTCTTATTTTGCTTTATAAAGGAATATTGCAAAATTTAGAATAATAATAATTGCCAGTTGCCTCATAATTAAATCTAACCGTAGCAGTAGTAGATATTTCTTTTCTTTTTTGCTTCTTTTTTCTTTTCTTTGTTAATAATGTTAGAAGTGTTAATATCTCCATTTCTAAAATTATTTTATAGATAATTTT
>JBBSDT010000382.1:0-3313 GCA_038240405.1 Ignavibacteria bacterium | reverse complement strand
TGATAAATTGGCAGTTTACAACTCAGGATGCAAGAGTAAAACTCAAACGATTATATCCGACAATTGTAGATTGACATGACACTAGTACAAGTGAAATATCTTCAAGAGCTTTTTTTATATCAATTTGCTCAATATCGGGGTTGATACGTGCAAGACTTTCAGTAAAAATGTCAATAAAAATATTTGTACTCTCATCTATTCTTGCATTTGATAATGAGATATATTTGTATCCCAATCTACAAAGATGAAGAATTGCCGGTATTTTTACTCTGATATTTTCATTAAAAGCCATGCTAGAGTGATATGAGTAAATTCATGCTACAGTACTTTTTGATATTAGATAAACATAGAGTTGTTTTCCAGGAAAACTTCAAGAAATTATCTAAACGGGGGAAATTTCTGTATAGTATTGAACATTGAACATTTATAATTGACCAGTTAAATGAAGTACGCCCGACTGGAATCGAACCAGTAACCTACAGCTTAGAAGGCTGTTGCTCTATCCGATTGAGCTACGGGCGCGGGTGAAATATGTAAAATTTGTTTATCTTTAAGAATAAAACCTAAGAACTCTCAGGCAGTCTTTAAATTAAAATGTTCGTTCACTTGCAATTGTTCCTTATACAACTGCACGGCCTTCTCTAATCCAAAATACAATGCATCCGCAATTAATGCATGACCAATTGACACTTCGAGAAGTCCCGGAATATTTTGTGAAAAATATTTAAGGTTGCTCAAATCAAGATCATGACCGGCATTGATACCAATTCCGAGTTCAGCTGCTATTTTTGCAGCAGACATATAATCTTTTATTGCTGATTTTTTATCTCCTGTCAAATATTGCCTTGCGAAATTTTCTGTGTAAAGCTCTATCCTGTTTGTGCCGGTGTCCTTTGCAGCGATAATCATTTCTATATCCGGGTCAACAAATATTGAAACCCTGATTCTTTCTTTTTGGAAAACAGAAATTATCTCAATAAGGTAATCTTTATTTTTTTTTGTATTCCATCCGTGATCTGAAGTAAGCTGGCCCTGAGTATCAGGAACCAGCGTAACCTGTTCAGGCTTATTGGCAAGAACCAAATCAACAAACTTTTGTTCTTTCGGATTGCCTTCGATATTAAGCTCTGTTGTAATAACTTTTTTCAATTCATATACATCTGCATACCGGATATGCCTTTCATCAGGACGGGGATGGACCGTGATACCCTCTGCTCCAAAATTCTGGATATTAATTGCGGCCTGGATTAAATCGGGATTATTGCCTCCACGGGCATTCCTGAGCGTTGCAATTTTATTTATATTTACTGAAAGCCTTTTCATATTATTATCTTAAATCAAAAGACCGGTTAAAGCAAGCTTAGGTGTGAGAAAACCTATTAACTTTAACCGGTACCTGTAAATGCAAAAATCTTTTTCCGTTACTTAAATTATAATAATGCAAAGTTAACGTATATTTCAAACTTTTACAATTTACTTATTAAACCAGCAATAAAGAAAATCTTATAGACAAGAAAAGAGGGTGTAGGTGAAGAAGAAAATTTTATAAATAATAATAAAACTAAAACTTGTTGAAATGCTTCTGCGAAGGATAAGAAAGAAAATTTTGAACAGAAGTAAGAAATGAAACCAGGGAATAAAGAAACAAAACCGGGAAATAAAGAAAATTTCATATAGAAGAAAGAAACGAAACAGCTTCGCAATGCATAGAAGCAGATGAGAAAAGTATTTTATCATTAGTGAAATCTCTTGAAGCACAAGTGAAATCTCTTGAAGCACGAGAGAAATCTCTTGAAGCACGAGAGAAATCTCTTGAAGCACGAGAGAAATCTCTTGAAGCACAATCGCGAACTACCCAAGCAGGATCGTGAACTACCCAAACACGATCGAGAAATACTCAAACACAGTCGCGAACAACTAAATCACGATCGCGAAATACCCAAACACGCTCGCGAACAACTGAAACACGCTCGCAAACAACTGAAAATCTCTTTTTTGACCTGCTTTGCCCTATCCACAGTTCCTCGCCATGACATGATTATGTTTCCCCTCTTTTTTTTCCAGGGTGGGCTAACAATTGTTAAATTGGTGCATTGATCTCCGGCTCTCTTTGCGAGGACGAAGCAATCTCTGAATTGAAAAGTGAACCTCACCCTGACACCTTCCTCTTTCCAAAAAATGAAGGGTGATTGCATAGTCGCAAAGGAAGTGTTGATTCGGAATTAACTAATTTCATTCGGTGAATCAAGATTGTTGATTGGATTCCGGCCTAAAGATTGCCGGAATGACAAAGTTCGAATTAGTTGATTTGATTCCGGGCCTAAAGATTGCCAGAATGACAAGGTTTGAATTACGAATTGCAAAGTTTTCTTAAAGCTTCATGGCGGCGGTTTTTTGGAGGTCTCTAAGGGTTAATCTCATATTCTTCAGTAAATTTTGCTTTTAATAAGTTTTCAACTGCAGCCAGCATCGAATCTATGTCATTTGCATCGAATGTTATTCCTAATTCTTCAACGGCTTTCTGAGTCTTAGCTCCAATGGCACCGTCAATATTACCCAATTCTTTTTCCAGACGGATTAAACCGGACTGCAACTGTGCCTGTTTCTGATTTGCCCCAAAAGAATCTACTTTAACATCAATTGATAAAATTGCGCTCTTTGCCATAGCAGTATATGGTTTGAAATTTGTTCCCTTTTGACTTTTGTAATAATCATATACCAATTGATGGCTTCCACGACAGTCAAAGTGCCAGGATTCGCTTACTCCTGCTTTTGGTTCACTTATTATTGGTGTAAATCCATTGTTTCCCGCAACAGTCCAAAAGTCTTTCAGGGAAATTCCTATGCTGTCTAAATCTATATCCATCGCTCTTCCGGCTTCGTGCATACTGCCCCCGGGTGCAGGGCTAAATGCGCTTTTTCTTCCTGAGACATAATCGTTGTGCGACTGTAATTGCATCTCATAGCTTCTGAATAAATCGGATAGTATTAGCTTGCCATCTGTATTGCTTAGCTCACTATCTACTGCGAAAATATTTGCGGAAGTATCAGGCGTACATAACGCCATTCTTGATGGCAGAGCTGCTTTGGCATTGTTAACTTTGTAAATCGATAAGAAATCGATTGGCTGTAATGGAGTGCTCATGTTTTTAAATTTAAATTAATTAATTATTTTACTCAAGTTGACCGCCTGAAATCAGGCAGCTTTGTTTAATAAAGATTTTAATTCATTTTTAATTTTGTTCTTTGATTTTGTATCAATGTTATCAACACAATATTCAATGTTATTAATGTTGATTTGATACCTTATTTC
>JBBSDT010000381.1:0-3321 GCA_038240405.1 Ignavibacteria bacterium | reverse complement strand
TTCAACATATTTTTCCGATACATGCGTAGGGTAATTTCGTTCAAAGGCTTTTTTCCGGGCATTGATGCTAAGTTCATTCTGAAGGTCTTTATCATTGGCTAATTGTTGGATTAAATTTACCAACCCAGCCACATCCTGTTTCTCGTATAACATTCCATCCCATTTATCTGTAATCATAGACGGAATACCCCCTACACGGGTAGCGATCGATGGCACACCAACAGCCATAGCTTCTGCAAGACAATTCGGACTATTATCCATTAAAGTAGGAAGAACGAAAAGACTACATTGTTGCAATTCTGATGCTACCTGATCAGGACTTCTGTTCCCGAGCCAGCTTACATTAGACTGTAGATCATTTTTTTCAATAATGTCCTTAAGAAAATTCCGGTATTTCCTTACCCCCCCGCCAATAATTTTTAAGTGAATTGACGGGAAGGTTTTTTTTATTATAGCCACCGCATTAATCAGGTCTACTATGCCTTTGCGCGCATTAATGCTGCCAACAAAAAGTATTGACAGATCACTGGGTGCTTTCCATTTCCACGAACGCTCAAAAAATATTTTATTCATGGCTTCAGGCAAATCAAAAACTACAGCATTCTTATTTAATTTCTTAACAAAATCAAAATCAAAATCAGTCCTGCAGCCAAAATATTTATTCTTCTTTACTGCAAAGTGTTCGTAGGGAAGCTGCAAATAACTTGCAAAACTGGGTTCAATCTTTACATACTCGCTGATAATACCCTGGATTGATATAATACACGGAATTTTAGAACCGGACGCCGGTATATAATACCCTCCTTCTGTACCATGAACGTGTAAAATATCCGGCTTGATTTCATTAATAACTTTTTTGGCTTTTTTTGAAAAGCTGTAGTAGCCTGTTAACCGATCTAAAGGAAAAAATCCGGGAAAACCTTTTTTTGTAAAGGGGAAATTATATTTTATGACGTGAAAATAAATCCCGTTTTTTTTAAGATGTTGGGTTTTGTCAACCAGTTGGGTTTGTGTAATAATATGCAGCTCAATTTCCTTATTTAATGCAAGTGCTTCAGATAGGCTATGTATCCATGAAGAGCTGTGTAAAGTTACTTTCCTATTTATATTAATTTCAGGCAGTAAGCGGAAAATATCATATTGGGTTAGCCAGGCAATTCTAATCATCTAAATAATCTTGGGTATATTCGGGTAAAGCAATTTTACAGTAATGCTATTAAAAAGCAAAATTATAGGGCTAGATAGTTATTCTACTTTCTAATTTTTGAGCAAAAAAGGGAGGTGGTTTTAAAAGTTTAGCTTTTTGTTGTTTATAGAAATTAATAATCAATCCGAAATAAAGAAATTGCATGCTTAACCCATATTTTTCCCACATAACTTCCTGGGTAAGAAAGGGCACTATCCATAATACAGCAACTACAATAAGCATTCGAATTATATCTTTAGTTTCATCTTCTTCGTTTCGCAATAATCGCCATAATTTTATTAAATATGAGTATATAACAATAAAAATGCAAAGAAGAAGGGCCGTTCCGATAATTCCCCTATGAAAAAGAGATGTTATAATGCCATTATGAGCTGAAGAAGCATCTACCGGCAACCCATAATTGTTAAGGTCATCATATCCTACCCCGGTCCACACATGGTTTCTCCAGGCAGCCAATGCATATTCCTGTACACCGGTTCTGCCTTTATCCCAATCCGGATCATTTACATCCGCAGCGTAGGAAGCTGTTTGCATAATTTTTTCTATGGGATCGTAGCCTTTATCACGGAGTATACTACCAAACATAAAATACCCCACACCAAGCAGTAATGCAAAGCCAACTATTTTACTAAAAACTTGTTGTGCTTTTTTTGAAGATATAATTACGTATAAAGTAATTGCAGCTACAATAAATAGTGTACCCCGGTGAAATGAAGTAACCACAGAAACAAAGATGCTCAATATGGCAGCAGCGAAAACAAGCTTTTGCCAAAACTCATTTTTTTTTCGAATAAAATACAAAGCAAAACCATATACAAAAGGGGTTAAAACTGAGGTAGTAACTGATTCTTTACCGCCGGTTACATCCAGGGCAATCCTGATACCCGCATCTGCAAATACTACCTGGCCTTTAGTAAATAAATAGAATAGATAGAAATTTGATATAATTACCGCAATTGATGCCCACAGGCTTATTTTTTTTATAAACTGAATAATCTCTTCCTGAGGTATTTTAAATGTAGATAAATCAATAATAATAAAAAAAGAAAGGGTAGCAAGAAAAAGAGAAATCTGGGTTTGGGCATCAATAACATGCCATGATATTAGGAGTTGAAAAAACTCAAACAATAAGTAGATAAAGCATAACGGGACAATAATCATATTACTTTTTAAAACCTGCTTTTTGCCGAAAAAGCTATAAAAATAATTACCTATGATATATATGATTGCAACATCAATCCATCTTATATCTAAAGATGGTACACGATAAATGACTTGTATATTAACATCAAGTGAGTTAGCAATTGATGACGCTACTACAGAAATTAAGTATATGATTACAAGAATTGAATATTTCTTCACTCAGGCGCTGATTAGATCTTAATTATAATGTTCACTATTTTGAAATGTATATTTATCAGCTTTAACCAGTTTTCTATTTTTTGTTCCTACCAGTAAATATAAATCCTTTGTTTTTTTAAACTGATTTTCTATGGAGAAAACATCGGCAATCTTATTAAATTGTTTTACTGCGATCTTACCCAGGTTAGTGCGGTTCTCTACAATGAATTCAGCCATACTCCGGAAATCATTCAGTTTAAAAAGGTATTCATCATCAAGCATTTCCGGGATACCGCCAACATTAAATGCAATTGCCGGAACATTTTTGGAAATGGCTTCAAGTATGGAATAAGGACATATATCATTAACTGATGTATGTATATATAAATCTGCTTTTTTAAGATGTTCATCTACCTTCTTTGACCAACCGGTAAAAGTAAAATAACTATCAAGATTGTTTTCGGAGATGAGTTTTTTTAATACCGGTACATCAGGTCCTGCGCCAACCAGCGTGATGTGAAAATAAATTTTTTCTCTAATCAATTCGTTTGCCACATCAATGAGTATCGTTTGATTTTTGCGGGGCTCTACAAATCCTACATTAATAATTTGAAGTATACCTGTATCGGTTTTACCTGTATGAAAATTGGGAAAGTAAACACCGTTATGAATTACTTTAAAATCGGAGGATTTATTAATCAGGTGCTTACTTTTATCATAAGAGTATTTAGAATGGTAAATAAGATTATCGACCTCATGAAAACTATTTTTAT
>JBBSDT010000380.1:0-3321 GCA_038240405.1 Ignavibacteria bacterium | reverse complement strand
ATAAGATGTTCCTCATATAATTTATTTTAAGACTTAAATTAATTTTATTTTGAATGAAATTGAAGTCAGTGATTGAAATTCCCTCCCCTTTCTTTTTCAAGAGTATATCTCAAAACCCTCTTTGCGAGGAGGGCGGCGTTTTCCAGACGACGAACCAATCCCTTATTTGAATTAATAAATGAAGGATTTGTTTTTCTATTTCTCGAAAAGTCCGATAATATTCATGGTTTTGAGACACACTCAAAAAGGAGGGAGGAGGTCTTGAATTGAAATTCCTAGCTGGATTTATAATTCGTCTTATTTTATAATTTTAATACTTATTTCTTTGTTTATAAAATTAATTTTCCATAGTTTATAAAAATCACGAATATGAAGAACATCCGGCTATATTTATTTTTTATCATTCTACTTGTCCTGTCAATTCACAGTTCCCTTTCTTTTGCTATATTCAGTAAGTCTTCCGGCATAATAAGCGGAAGAGTTATTGATGAGAGAAATTTCCCTGTACCATTTGCAAAAATCTTAGTTAATAATGTCGAAGGAGAAACTGACAGATTGGGAAACTTCAAAGTATTGGATGTTAGATTTCCTTATGATATTACTGTTGCCGAACAGTCTACTTCCACTGCAATAATCTATAAAGGTTTATCCATTGAAAATCCGGACCTGATTCTATTTGGAAAACCTAACCCAAGAAATGCCAACAGGGCAATCATCACGGTTAACTTTCCCCAAATTCCGAACGGAAGCTCAACTATAGTTAAATTCATCAGTCAGGATGTTTTTTATTGTGAAGACATAGAAGCGCTTACAGGCGAGAAAAGTAAAACTTTAATTGTTTACTGGCCCGTTTCGAAAAAAAGTATAGACGGCAATATTATTTTTCTTCAAAAAAATAACATAGCTTACGAACAATATTTAGACAAACCATCTTCATTATTTCAAACTTCCATTCCATTTGAGGTTACATTCAGCTCCGGATCAAATAATATTACGCCGACTTCTGACTTAACAGTTTACCTGCCTTTCCAGGACTCCAAAGTTAAAGGCTATTCTGTTTTCGCCGATTTTTTTTCATATGACCGTAATTCGGAAGTGCTGCTGACGCGGCAGGAAGGAAATATTTATCAAACAAAAAGCATAATTCCTTCCATACTTCCTATCTCATACAGATTAAAGGTTTCCGGTTATGCTGATTATTCTGATGGAAGCGGTTTTGTTAATTATACATATTCCAAACCCGGGGCAACGATTAATATTAATTCCGAAGATCCTCCCGAACTTAAAACACCAACAGATAAATTCAAGGGCGCTTCAGGAAATACGGAATTTTCTTATTCTTTAGGATCGGGTACGGGTATTTTTGTTGTTCGGTATCACAGCTTTTACCCTGTGATGGATTTTTATATAGTTACAAGCGAAAGCCGTGCCTATTTGGACTATCTGTCAAGGGAGGAATTTACACGAAATGCAAGTGTGGAGTTTAAATGGAATGCTAAAAAATACTTAACATATATTTCGGTTAACGATTTTGTAAAACCAAAGTTATTTAATAACGATATCGGTTACAAAGCTGTCCTTTATTCAAGCGAAAGGACTTTTAAGACGGGATATTTTTAGACCTGATGCTTTTAATAAATTCTTTATTGTTTCTCCAGTCCTTCCGGACCTTTACAAACAATTCCAGATAAACTTTTTTGTTAAGAAAGCTTTCTATATCTTTCCGCGCCTTCTCCCCCAGCTTTTTCAGGCTTTCTCCTTTTTTTCCGATCATAATTATTTTCTGAGATTCTCTCTCCAGAATTATCTCGGCATTGATGTAAATCATATTATTTTCACGTTCCTTAAACTCCACTAAATTAACCATGACACTATAGGGAATTTCTTCATGATAATAATTTAGAATTTTTTCTCTTATTATTTCGCACACAAAAAATTTTTCCGGTTTATCTGTCAGGGTATCCTTATCATAAAAAAAATCGCCTTCAGGAATGTATTTCAAAATTACGTCTTTAAGCTCTTCCAGGTTTATTCTCTGTAAAGCTGATATGGGAACAATTTCGTTATAGTTGAAATTTTTGGAAAGCTTCTCAATCTCGGGAAGCAGCCTGTCTTTTTCAATCAGGTCTATTTTGTTTAAAACAATAATCCGATTTTTTCCCGACAATGCATTGCTATAGTCTTCATCAACTTTCTTCAATTCATCATAATTAATTTTAGTTGCGTCGGCAATATGAATTATTAAATCAGCTTCTTCTAAAGCTAACACAATTTCGGTGAGCATAAATTTCTGCAGCTCATATTTTGGCTCAAGAATGCCCGGCGTATCAATAAATACGATTTGATAATCTTTTTCAGTTAGAATTCCCAGGATTCTGTCTCGGGTAGTCTGAACTTTCCTGTTCACAATTGATAAATTAAAATTGAGCAGTGCATTTATCAGTGTTGACTTACCCGAATTGGGCTTTCCAAAAATTGTAACATATCCCGATTTAGTCATCTGAATTTATTTTGAAATTTTAATTTGATCTTTGAACTTGAGTATAATCTGGGGTTTGTCTTTGTAAATTGTTATCCTGCCTGTAACTATGACATCCCTTCCTTTATATGAGGAAAGATCACCAAACTCTTCGAAGGAGCTTGAAAATATTACGCATGAAAAAATACTTTTCGGAAATTTATTTTCAAAATTCAGATAAGCCACCTTATCACTTTTATAAACATCTGAAATATTTCCATTTATTTTCAGTGAATCTCCTATATGTTTCTTGACTTCTGATGAAGTAATTACCGGCAGAACAACGTTTCTATCATGCGAATTGTTTTCAAGGGAATCTTTTGATCCGGCTTGGCTTTCCTTTTCTGAACCGGAATCATTTTTCTTTACTTTTATTATTTCGTGAGTGGTTTCATTTTTACTGCATCCACAAACTATTATAAACAAACAAAATATTAAAGTTGAGATTAAATATCTCATGTCTTCGCTCCTTAATCATCGTTTTAATTTTAACAAATAACTTCGAAATATTTTTCAACGGGATCTTTTCACTCCGCCTTGCTTTAAGACGGCCCTGCTTCGCAGCAGCAGATTATAACTGCTTTACAATTCTGACATTGATAATGACCATGCACATAAATTAAAGTCGTTGGAGTATTACAATTCGGACACATCACCAATCCGGTGGTCTTAATATTGACAACCGGAAAATTCATATAATTATTTTTGTCCGGCTTTGCTTCTTGCATCATTTAAAACTGCTGTAAAATCATTTTCGATATTCGGATTTAAAGTTATTGCTTTTTCAAGATCTTTAACTGCTT
>JBBSDT010000379.1:0-3324 GCA_038240405.1 Ignavibacteria bacterium | reverse complement strand
AGGCAGGATTCGAGGTTCGAGCCAGAATTTTTCTCTTTTGTATACTTATAGAAATGAAGCTGCAACTCCAAAGGAAAAATTGATTACAGAAATATGAATAAAGAGGATGTAATTACTGAGAATTAAAATTTTCTTATTTTTTATTCTTAAAAACCCTGGCAGTTAATTCTGTCAGGTTTTTTTTTAGGAAAAAATGGAAGTGATTGTATTTATTATTTTATCCTGCCGTTTATACTATAATTAATTATCTTGATTCTTTTAATATATATACAAACGTTTGACGAATTAATTTAATAATGACCGGCAGATATAGAGTAATAATACTTCTCCTAATAACTATTTTTAATTATTCTTTTTCCCGTATCCCGGATGATGATAAGGACGGGATCAATAAAATCAGAAATAATAACATTACAAAGGAAGAAATATTACAGCATATAAAATATCTTTCTTCGGATCTTATGGAAGGCAGATTTCCCGGAACAAAAGAGGATTCCTTAACTGAAAGCTATATAGTCAGCGAATTCAAACATTATAACCTGATGCCATTTGCGGAAAACAGTTACCTGCAGCCATTCCAAATGATAACTCAAATGCAACTAAAAGAAAATAATAAGCTTCAAATTGTACAAAACGGCAAAACTGAATCTCTTCAGACAGGAAAAGATTTCATTCCTCTTGGATTCAGCGGAAATGGAAGGGCTGAAGGCAATATAGTATTTGCAGGATACGGGATTACGGCGCCGGATCAAAATTATGATGATTACAGGGACAGGGATGGAAATGAAATTGATGTGAATGGGAAAATTTTGATTGTACTGAGATATTCTCCCGGAGGGATAAATCCGCATACTAATCCGTTTCAAAAGTATGAAGCTTTAAGATATAAAGCATTAAAGGCGCGTGACACAAAGGCTTCGGCTATCATTATAGTTAATGAGTTTAATACCGGAGATGACAAATTAATTGAATTGAATTATGATAACGCTCCGCAAAATGCCGGCATACCAGTAATAAATTGTAAAAGAGAAATGGTTGAAAATATTTTCAATACTATTGGACTGAATTTAACAAGCATACAATCTGAAATTGACTCCACTAAAAAATCTAATTCCTTTGAACTGAAAAATACAAGTGCAATAATAAATACTCAGATCGAGCCTGTAAAAGTAATTACTCACAATGTACTTGGATTCATTGAAGGTAATGACCCCGATTTGAAAAACGAAGTTATTGTAATTGGAGCTCATAAAGACCATCTGGGATACGGATTATACGGATCTTTGTATACCGGCGCCGATAAACAAATACATAACGGTGCGGATGATAACGCCTCCGGCGTTGCCGGACTTCTTGAAATTGCACAAAAAGTTTCATCACAAAAAGAAGATTTAAAAAGAAGCATATTGTTTATAGCTTTTGGCGGAGAAGAAGCAGGGCTGTTAGGTTCTGAATATTTTACTAAATCCGGATTATTCCATAAATTGAAGATTGATGCTATGATCAATATGGATATGATAGGCAGGCTCTCGGATAATAAGCTGATTATTTACGGGACCGGAACTTCTGCAATATGGAATAATTTGTTAGATTCTTTAAATAAACAATTTAATTTTATAATATCCAAAATACCCGATGGATTAGGACCTTCAGATCATTCAAGCTTCTATTTAAAGAATATTCCCGTTTTACAATTTTTTTCCGGTGCACATAAAGATTATCATACACCCACAGATGATTATGAAAAAATAAATTCAGGCGGTGAAGAAAGAATAGCCAACTTTGTATATGAAGTTGGAATGACTTTGGATGAAATTAGAGATAAGCCAGGTTTTATAAAAGTCGCTGCCAGAAGCAATGAAAATCCTTCACTTGAAGATATAAGAGTTTATGTAGGAACCATTCCGGATTATTCGGCTGCTGAGGAGGGAATGAAGTTATCAGGAGTCAGAGAAGGAAGCCCTGCTGAAAAAGGGGGACTAAAGGGCGAGGATGTAATAATAAAATTTGGAGACAAAGATGTAAGAAATATCTATGATTATATGTATGCAATGAACGAACACAAGCCCGGTGAAGAAGTTGAAATTATTGTTCTTCGGGATAAGAAGATGCTAACACTAAAAGTAATTTTAGGATCACGTTAAATTAAAGAAAAGAAAATAATGAGATCCAGAAACCAAAACAACAATCAATCAACCGATCCTGAAGTAACAGATCTTGGCTTAGGTAATAAAGTAATTGACAAAAACCTCCGGGTGATAAACCGGGATGGTACTTTTAATGTTGAGAGAAGAGGTCTCTCCTTTTCCGAATCATTCAGCATTTATCATTGGCTTATTTCGATGTCATGGCTGAAGTTTTGCTCTCTGATTTTATTTGCTTTTCTTATTATAAATATTTTATTCGCAGTTTTATATTACATTGGAGGCGATTCTAATTTTCAGGGCATGATTGTCAGCAATGATTTTGACAAATTCTTAAATGAATTTTTCTTCAGCACCCAAACATTTACAACGGTGGGTTATGGAAGAATAAATCCCGTGGGAGTATATTCTAATATAGTATCTTCAATTGAATCTCTTACAGGCCTGCTTTCTCTTGCACTTGCAACCGGTTTGCTATACGGAAGATTTTCAAGACCGGTAGCAAAGATTGTCTACAGTGAAAAAGCAATTATTGCGCCTTTCAAGGAAATCACAGCATTTCAATTCCGGATTGCCAATAAACGTGCCGATCACCAGATGGTTGACGTCGAAATAGTGCTCCTGCTGTCAACTGTTGAAAATGAAATCAGAAAATTTCAAAGTTTAGAACTTGAATATAAAAAGATAAATTTTTTCACGGCTACATGGACAGTTAATCATCCTATTGACGAAGAAAGCCCTCTATTCGGAATGACAGAAAAGAACCTCAAAAATATTGATGCAGAGTTCTTTATTTTACTTAAGGGCTTTGATGATACTTTTGCACAGATTGTTCATTCAAGGTCTTCATACAGATATAACGAAATAGTGTGGAATGCCAGATTTATCAGTATTTATGGAAAAGCAAATGACGGAAAGACATTAATAGAACTTAACCGGATAAGTGAATATGAAAAAGTAAAAGCTTCGTAGAAGGATGTTTGGATGTAGAATATAAAAAAGGGGTATTGTTATAAACTCATAATTTATTTAAGTTTAAATAAATTACTTAAGTTGCCCGTTTTGAATTTAAGTTATATATAAATATAGATATTATTGTTTCCAAAATAATAAAAATATGTTTAAGATTAAAAGACTTTCCAAAGAAATAATCACACATTTTGAATGTTTGCAAATGTTT
>JBBSDT010000378.1:0-3330 GCA_038240405.1 Ignavibacteria bacterium | reverse complement strand
GGTTAGATTAATTATGAGGCAACGACCTATTTTTCTCCCTCTCTTGGGTTAGATTAATTATGAGGCAATGCGATCAACTACAAATTCCATTTTGCTCATTTGATTTTTGGAGTTTTTTCCCTATTTTACTGAAGAATTTCTAATGAAACTTAATCGAATACTTTTTTAGTTAATCTGCTTATAATAGTCAATTTAAAAAGAAAAGTGGAAGAAAATAAATTTATACCCTTGCGGGTAGTAGCATTTCAAGAAAATGATAAAATCTACATGGTATGCTTGGATACTAATGTTATTGTTAGGTCTCATAGTTTAGAATCAGCTAAGAGAAAAATGATAGAAGCATTAGTTTCATACTTTAATACTTTTAAGGAACAAGAAGTATTAGAGGGCAAGTACCTCAGAAAAGCACCTAAGAAATATTTTATTTCATGGCATTTATATACAGTTTTGAATAAAGTCTTTAAAATGATCAAAACAACTTGTAATATGCAATATAACCCACACTCCAAAGATTTACAACTTGCCTAAGCTTATCCGATACTTACTCTTTCGGAGATTCTCGAAATTGTTAAAGGACTAAAATTAGAAAAAGCCAATACGGTGGGAAGCCATGAACAATGGACCCGGTATTGTTAACGGAAAATCAGTAAGAGTAACAGTGGGATAAGTCAATAGATGACTTTGATGTTTATCTTATAAAATCAATGATTAGTCAATGCAACATTAGTAAAAAAGAATTTTATTCTTTATCAAAAACAGCATGTCGTAAGCTAAATGTGAAATATGAAAAATCTTTTTAAATCCTTGTTTATACATGTATAGTTGCCTAAAATTTAATCTACAGAGCATTTGTAACTTTGGGAGTTTTAACCGAACTATTATTCCTGTTTTTCACGCCGGGGTCTTCTGACAAGTTCCCCTCCGCAATTCGGACAAATATTCTCCATTTCTTTAGTACATTCCTCGCAAAAAGTGCATTCATAGCTGCAAATATATGCCAGACCATCGGGAGTTAAGCTTGTATTACATTTTTCACAAAGAGGTTTTAATTGCATAAAAATAAAATTATGTTTTAAAATTCATTTATCAATATCCTTTCATAAATTATGAAATGAAATCAAATTCAAAATAAATTACTCATATATACTCAGATTGTAAATTCTTGACCTTTAAATGGTATTTCAATGTCCTTAAAATTCTCCCCCTGCAGACCGCCCTTAAATGCTTCCTGCTGATCTATTTCTCCATGAACAAGAAATATTTTTTGCATTTGATTTCTGTCGAATTGATTGAAATACGAAAGCAATTCATCCCTGTCCGCATGGGCAGAAAAAGAATTAAGAATTACTATTTTTGAATGCACATAGTATTCATCTCCGTAAATTTTTACAACTGCGTTTTCTTCATCACGAGCTTCGATCAGTCTCCTGCCAAGTGTATTCTCAGCCATATAACCTACGATCAATATCGTAGAGTTAGGATCTTCAATATTATTTTTTAAATGATGAAGAACCCTTCCTGATTCAGCCATTCCAGAAGCTGATATTATAATGCAGCTTTCATGCAAAGAGTTGAGCTTTTTGGATTCTTCCACATCCTGGATATATCTTAAATTAGGCAATTCAAAAATATCCACTCCGCGAAGAATCATATCGGCAAATTCCTGGTCATAACATTCGGGATGAATTTTAAAAATATCTGTTGCCTTGATTGAAAGAGGGCTGTCAATAAATACAGGAATTTTTGGTATCACCCCGCCGTCAAAAAGTTTTGAGAGTGAATAGATTATTTCCTGTGTTCGTCCGACACTGAAAGCAGGAATTATGATTTTTCCTCCTCTTGATATAGCCTCCTTTAAAACTGTACCCAACTGGTCATAAATCATATTTGACTTATCATGAACCCTGCCGCCGTAAGTTGATTCTGAAATCATAAAATCAACATTACCTATAAATTCCGGATCCTTAAGTATAGGAAGCCCCGGTCTCCCGATATCACCCGAAAACCCCAGCTTAAATTTTCTATTTCCTTCTGTAATGTTAAGAACCATCATGGCAGCTCCTAGTATATGCCCTGCATCGAAATATTCCACTTCCACACATTCATTTAATCCGTCTATGCAGAACTTTTTTCTGTAAGAAATTGCCTTGAAGTTAATAAGCACTTTTTTCGCATCTTCCATAACATACAAAGGCTTAAACGGAGGCAGATTTTGTCTTAACCTTTTTTTATTTACATACTGAGTATCATTCTCCTGTATATGCGCGCTGTCAAGCAGCATAATTGAACAAAGGTCTCTTGTAGCTGTAGTGCTGTATATATCACCTGTAAAACCTTTAGCTATAAGAGATGGTAGATTCCCTGAATGATCAATGTGAGCATGCGACAACACTACACAATGGAGCTCTTTCGGATCAAACAGAAAACTTCTGTTTATATCATATGCATCCGACCTTTTTCCCTGGTATAAGCCGCAGTCAAGGAGGATTTGTTTTCCATTTAATTCGAGCAGATGCTGGGAACCGGTTACGGTTCTGTCAGCGCCACAGAATTTAATTTTCATTATAATAATTTTGATTATACAATTATTTCTTTGTTGAATTTATGCTTTGTCACGTACGGATTATCTTTTATAAAAAATCTAAATGGAAAATCGGTACCTACATTAAGTCCGATTCTCCTTGTTGTGATCATTTGAACCTTTTCATTTCTGATGGAACGCGAAATGAATATTTTTCCTTTGACTGTAACGTCTTCCCCATATAGTTTTTTGTCAATATTCAATGCGAGACAAAGCTTGGCGGGTCCGTTTGACAATTCATAAATATTTTTTACCGGTCCCCTTAATTTTTTCATTATACCAACTCCATCGATAGGCTCTACTGCCCTGATCAAAGTAGCATTACCAATACCTTTTTTCTCGCTAACTATATTAAAGCAGTAATAATTTCCATATATAAAATATACATAGACCATTCCTCCCTGTTCATACATAATTTTATTTCTTTCGGTAATTTTTTGATAAGCGTGGGAAGCCGGATCATATTCTCCTACATATGCTTCTGTCTCGACAATCCTTGCATTCAATACTTTTTGTCCGATTCTTCTTACGATAACTTTTCCAAGAAGCTCTTTTGAAACAGTAATTGAGTCGCGCAGATAAAAACTTCTTGGCAGAGGCCTTAACATCATAGGTAGTGCTTATCAAAAAATTAGTTTGTAATATAGAGAAAAAAGAGCATATTGAATATAGAGAAGATATAGTTTAAACCTGTTTTTCCGGAAAAATTACCTGACTGGTTTTGAACTACATCATAACCTGCATAACTG
>JBBSDT010000377.1:0-3362 GCA_038240405.1 Ignavibacteria bacterium | reverse complement strand
GATGCCAGATACATTAGTGCCGGAGTGCCAAGTCCGCCGGCTCCTACAACTAACACTTTAGCGTTGGAAAGCTTTAGCTGACCTTCTTTGCCAATTTCCGGTAAAATAATCTGATGATGGTATCTAGATAAGCTCATAATATGAAAGGCAGTTTTAAATTTCTTTCAGCTTTATGTGAAGCGAAGTAAGATTTGTTTCATTTAATTATAATAGACCAGATTTCAACAAGCTATCGATTTTTGTCTTTTGTGCTTTCAGGTTTTTTAACCTTTCATTTATTCCGTCTCTTTCGGATTGGGATAAAATGTTGACTTCGGGCTCTTCGGATTCGCTAAAGGGCATAAACATCTGAACTACTGTTTCGGTGTTTCGATCATCTGTAACTGCAATTTTTCCTTTTGCCACACATTCTATGTTTACTATCTCTCCGGTTTTGTAAAAGCTATTTGAAGTTTTTATTGCAATAATATCATTACTTCCTATTTGTCTTGCTGAATAGATATTCGGTTCTGTTTGATGAATTATTTTAGCGGAAATCACGACTGTATTCCTATTTCCGGATGAGCTTACGTTACTTAACTGCATATCTTGAGCTCTGATTTCTCTTTCAAGATCATTAGATTTTACAATTGAAGAAATTTTTTTATTAAGCAACGCCGCATTTGATTCAAGAATACTGCTCTCCTTTGTCATATTACTGTTAGGAAAGACAGAGGTGATAAGTTTTGCATTATTAAGTTCATTCAATGCTTCACTGTATTTTGATACCGCATTGAATTTTTTGGCGCTGCCTATTTTCTGTTCATAATCACCGTATGCAGTATTGTAAATATTATTGAATAATGTCTTCGCATCATTCGAATCAATGGAATTATAAATTTTATTATAATATTTTAGAGCAAGTCTCCAATCATCTTTATAATATTTGCTTGCGATCTGGTAGGAGTATTGATTTATTTTGTTAATCGCTTTATCTTTATCTTTTCCATTGCTGTAACTTTTCAAAAAGATTTCGTACTTTCCAATCATTTTTTCCATAGAGCTGAGATCGCTTGCATTGTCAGATTTCAGTAGTTCCGAATAATCCCTGTCTTCCTTAAGTATAAAAGTATAATAACCCAAATATCCTATTGCTGAAAGAATAGCAACTATAATAATTATTATTAATATATTCTGATAAATTCTTCTTCTTTCCTGATCAGGTATTTTTTCCTTTGCAATTTCAAGGCGGGTGTTCACGAAATTAGACTCAAGCTCATCTGCATACTTTAGAACATTTTTATAATAAACTTCCGCAGCTTTGTAATCCTTTTTTCCAAAAGCTTCATCTCCGCTCGTCATCAGGTTTATCTTATTATTTATGAGAGCTACAGCTTTATTGTATAAGTTTTTCAAATCTGTGTTACGTCTATCTACTTTTAATAGCTGCTTTGCTTCATATATTGCTTCAGAAAATTGATTTCTGTTTATGAGGTATTCTATATTAATAATGGAATCTCTGAAGGAAGACATTTCGTCCTCTCTTTGAACTTTTTCTCCGCAACCGTAAACAGCGCAGCCTTTATTTTCGAGCCAGCAATCTTTATGGTAAGGTGAACTGCAGGAGGGGCAATAAAACGTTTCCGACTCATTTTTTATGGAAGTTTGACAAAATGTACATGTGCTCTTCGATGTCTTAAAATTATTTTCGACCATTTCCTCTCAAATATAAATTCATTCAAATTTCAATTTGCAGTTCATAGAAACATTAATGAAACTTTTACTAAAAAAAAAGATCCCAATAAAACCAGAAATATCCCGGTCGACATATTGAGCTTATTCAAAAGACGTGGCTTGATCTTTTCCGTATGTTTCGATATAAGAGTAGATAAAACATAAAACCATGTTGAAGTTCCCAATAAGACTCCTATAGATAAAAGTAATCCGGTAAAAAAATTTGAATCAATTATACCATAACTTTTTAAATATCCGACCAATGCAAACCAGGAGGCGGGCAGAGTTACCGAGGATAAACACGATCCGACTCCTTTTGCAAAACTACCAATCATATCAGAAAACTTTTCTTCCAATTCCTTCTTGCGTAGTATCTTATGAAGCCCTACTTCTGTTTTTTTAAAAACTTTTTCAACCGTTTCGTAGCGTTTCTTAAGTTTTTCATTGCTTTGCTTTATGGGTTGCCCCTTACCTGGATCGCTTTTTGTCCTTAAGATTTTGATTCCATATAGTATTACTACAACAGATCCTGCTAAGGCTAAAATTATTTTAAGCTTGTCTTCGTTTTGAAGGAGGAATGTTTCGATTGACATGGGAAGAATTGATATTATTGCCGACACTCCGCCGTAAGCTGCAAGAATATAAATCATATCCATTAGGGCTGCACCGACCCCGATAGCTATTCCGTTTTTTACCTGTTTCTTTAAACTTCTTTCAATAACTAAGAAATAGGTGGGACCTAAAGGAGGCATTGATAATACAAATCCAATCACAAATCCAACAGCTAAACCAATAATCAAGATATTTTTTTCAATAAATTAGTTAATAACATATACACTTTCAATTTAATTGAATAATATAAGTTGGATTGATAAAAATACATGATTTCTTTACTTTAAAACTAATGAATATGAAAAAATATGTCCTGGCCATATTTATAACACTTTTATTAAGTTTTTCCTTTCAGCCTGCAAATCTTTACTCCGGAGAAAAAGAAAAGGTCGTTTATATTTTAGATTACAAAGGAGATAACTATACTAACGATTTGATAAAAAAAAATAAGACCGCTAAATTTCATTTAATGGTCTCATTATCATTACAGATTGCAATAATTGATGCAAGGAAAATTTATTTTAATTCATCTTAGATCAAATCAGGTTTAAATATTCAAAATTATTTCCAAGGACCGCTTTATCGTTAGCTCCCAGCCATTTACTTAAAACTGTTGCATAAATATTTCTGAAATCAAGCTGATACTTCAAATCACCTTTATCCAAATCTGAAAGATCAGGTGTGTTGTTATAAAACCCTGCATTCTTGAGATTACCTCCTATTAGGAATATATTATTAGCAGTTCCGTGATCTGTTCCACCGCTTGCATTTTCTCTGACTCTCCTCCCAAATTCAGAAAAAGTCATTACCAGAACTTCATTTAACTTGTTGTTTTGCTTCAAATCCTGCGTTAATGAAAAAAGACCTTCAGATAGCTCATTTAATAGTTTATCCTGTCTTCCTGCCTGGTTGACATGAGTATCAAATCCCCCAAGTGAAATATAATAAACAGAAGTATCCAGGTCAGATATAATTAACTCAGCTATTGTTCTTAAATTCTTTCCAAACTCCGTATTAGGATAATTCAATCCGGATTT
>JBBSDT010000376.1:0-3381 GCA_038240405.1 Ignavibacteria bacterium | reverse complement strand
TCCGGAACTATCCAAAATGTTTCCGGAACTAATCAAAATGTTTCCGGAACTATCCAAAATGTTTCCGGAACTATCCAAAATGTTTCCGGAACTATCCAAAATGTTTCCGGAACTAATCAAAATGTTTCCGGAACTAATCAAAATGAGATGCGAAAAGACCAAAATAAAATATGAAGCGATAAAATGAATCTTACGACAAAAATATTCAATTATTATTTCCTTACTCCTAACTATTCTTCAATTAACAATAAAAGTAAATTAATTTGGACACTACTGATCATTGAAAACTGGAACATAATAAATAATAATTGCAATTAAAATATTATTAAGATATTTTGCAAAATCAGGAACTTTTTAAAAAAGTAAGTTTAATATTTTCGTATGCGTTATCAATATCCTAATCAAAACAAATCAAAAATATCATGTCAAATTCAAAATTCATCTCGATTCTTTTTATAACGTTATTTCTTTTTTTAAGCTGCTCCATCGTAAATAAGATTAAAGAAAAGATAAGTACTAAAAAGGAAGGGGTAAATATTAAGGAGACAACAAAAGATGTAAGTTCGAAAGAGGATGTTAATTATTACAATAAGTATATAGAGGTAATGAATAAGGTTCAGGACATTGGAGAACATATTTACAGAAATTATATAAGTGACATTCCGGACCCGAAGGTTGTTACACGTAATTCTCTGATTATTCCAATCAGCTTTCAACTGTATGCCGGCCAGCTTGCAGGTGTTATAAAAGAATATAAGCGCTCATATTTTGATCGCGGGGAGCTGTCAAAACTTAAAGGATCGGATGATATGAAAAATGAAATTGAAAGCAGCTTTAAGAATTTGCTTTCTGTCCTCGATGAGTATTATCCGGTAGCTCAAAAAGTTTCAGACTATTATTCAAATGGAGAATATAAGAATGATGTTTCAAAGGCAAAAAACTATGACGAAGAAATGAAATCTGCATATAGTAAATATAAAACAGCCTTCCATAAGTTTTCAGATGCAATCAGAAAGTATAAACCCAAAAGAGATATTCGGGACCCCAATTCAATTTCAAATCCTGATGAACGTGCTGCGACTTTGGTTCTTAATTCTTATGGAAATATTCTTGATGCTGGCGAAGCATTTTATGATAAATACCAGGATGTGAATTACAAAAGTGATGTTTCGGATGCGAAAAATAAATTTGATGATTTTGAAAAAGTGTTTTTTGAAAATAAGCACAGTGTTCTCAACGGGGAATTTACAGATAAAACGAAGTATCTGAAGTATAACTTTGAAGATTATTTTATATCTACCACAGAAAAATTTTTAGATGCGGGTAACAAATTCTTTGAAAACTGTGCCTTCATTGAAAAATGAAAATGAATTCAAGACAAACTATAATGATGTTATTGACAACTATAACTCAATGATATCTTCATATAATTCCAGCATTAACAGCTTAAATATGATCAGAGGATGGCAGTAATTACTGATCCAGTCTTTAGGTATATTTGCCATTGTATTTTCACAACTTTAATTTTATGTGATTTAAAATCAGAAATTCAATTAAATATTAAATTCTAATGCTTCAATCATTCGACAACAAGAACCAAAACCTGAAAATTTTTATCGGAGGCACCCTTTATTCGAGAAATGAAGCAAAGGTTTCTGTTTTTGACAGTTCTGTTCAGGGAGGGGATGCTGTATGGGAAGGACTCAGAGTTTACAAAGGAAAAATCTTTTGCTTTGAGCAGCATGTAAAACGTCTTCAGGAATCTGCAAAGTCCCTGTTCTTTGCTGATATCCCTTCAAATGAATATATCAAAGATGCTGTTGTCATGACATTGAAAGCTAATGACATGAAGGATGAAGTTCATATCAGGATTACACTTACACGTGGTGAAAAAATTACCTCCGGTATGGATCCGAGATTGAATCAAAAAGGAAGCTGCCTTATAGTTATCGCAGAATGGAAAAAACCTGTTTACGATAATAAAGCAGGGATAAAGCTGATCACTTCTTACACGAGAAGAAACTCTTCACAAAATCTCGACTCTAAAATTCACCACAATAATTTACTGAATAACATACTTGCAAAAATTGAAGCAAATTATTGTGATGCAGATGATGCAATAATGCTAGATTTAAATGGGTTTGTCTCAGAAACAAATGCAACCAATATTTTTTTAATCAAAAACGGTATTCTTTATACACCTCATTCAGATTCATGCCTGCCTGGAATCACACGCGGGATTGTATTACAAATTTCAAAAAATTTAGGAATTGAATGTATAGAGAAAAATATTTCACTTTCCGAATTTTATAACGCAGATGGAGTATTTACGACCGGAACGATGGGAGAATTAACTCCTGTTAAAGAAATTGACGGAAGAACAATTGAAAACAAAAATAATCAGGATATCAGTGAACAGATTAATAAGGAATTCAGGGAATTGACAGATAAAACCGGCTTAGAATTTTGAGAACACATCACATATCAAATCCATTTTTTATGTCTGAACCATATCAACATTCCAACCGCTACCAGGCCCATCGAAGCCAGGCAAACGAAAAATCCAAAAGGGTCATGAAGAAAAGGTATAAAATCAAAATTCATACCAAATAAACCGGTAATTAAAGTAAGAGGAAGCATTATAGTGGCTATAATTGTCAAAAACTTCATTACCTCATTCATTCTGTTATTTACAATTGACAGATACGAGTCCAGCATTCCAGCCACATAATCCCTGTAGGATTCGGTAGTGTCTGCCACTCTTACCAGATGATCATAAACATTCCTGTAATATACTGATTCTTCAGGAGATATAAGGTCAGAGTCACCGCGTGTTAATTTGAAAAGTACTTCTTTTTGATAAGAAGAAATTCTTCGAAGCCGGATTAGTTCCTTTTTAAGGTTTAAAATTCTAAGAAGAGTTTTATTATCAGGAGTTCCTTTAAATAGTTCTTCTTCAACTTTATCGATTTCCAGTTCAAAGCTGTCAAGAATAGGATAATATCTGTCAACTATTTCATCGAGAATGAGATTGAGAATATAATCCGGACCTTTTTTAAAAGAACGTTCATTCAAAATGTTTTTCAGGTCTATGAATATTGTATTCTGCTTGTTTTCATTATGAATTGTTATAAGAAAATTATGTCCCAGGAAACAGCTTAATGAGAATATATTATATTTAAAAGATTTATCTTCCTGCATTAATCCATTAAAAACAATGAATAGATATTTATCAAAGTCATCTATTTTGGGGTAATGAACAGTGTGGTCGGTTATATGTTTCGTTGTATCTTCAATTGAAAGAGGATGAAATTGAAAAATGTCTTCTAAAACCTTTTGACTTTCCTCATGCGAAACATTTTGCATATCTATCCAGAGATT
>JBBSDT010000375.1:0-3383 GCA_038240405.1 Ignavibacteria bacterium | reverse complement strand
TGTAGTTCTTTGTATCCATACAACTCCGCTGTTTGTAGTTGTTTGTTTATTGTTATCTTGAGTTCCTCCATAAAGGAATTGATAATTTGTGGGATCATAATCAGCACTTTCATATTGCAGTGTAGAGATTTTGATATTCAGATCCGACCATGTTGTCCCGTTGTCAGCTGATTTATATACGCCTCCATCAGAACAGCAATAAAGTGTTGAACCCTTATAAGAAAGATAATGAATATCAGCATGAGAAAAATTGGATGCTGTAGAAGTAAACCAGGAAGTCTTTTGCGTCAATGTTGTTCCTCCGTTTGAAGAATAATATATATCCAGTCCGGCAACTACTACTTTGTTTGGATCGCCGGGAACTACAACAACGGCATTATCATACCAGCCCTGTGAACTCATGTAATTAGTTGAATTATTCATTAAAGTCCAGCTTGTTCCCCCGTTTGTTGTTCTATAAAGTCCGAGTAATGGACCACCTGAAGTAGCTTCACTGGCATACACATAATTATCATTATCAGGTGATATTGCAAGCTGTATTCTTCCTGCAGAACCAGGAAGCCCTACTGTTAGAACATTCCAGCTGCTGCCTCCGTTTGTAGATTTATAAATTTTATCCTGTTGGCCTGCACCCGAAGATATGAATAGTATTTGGGAATTTGAAAAACTCATTACAAGTGAAGAAGCATCCAAGGATAAAGTCTGGGTCCAGCTTGTGCCTGCATTTGTAGATCGGTAAAATCCGTTACTTGTAGAACTATAAACATTATTTGAATTTGAAGGGTCTACAATTATTTTTGAGATGTAATTACCTACCTGCGCTGCAGTTGCAACTTTTGTCCAGGAAAGTCCCGCATTAACGGATTTATATATTCCTGCTCCGTATTGGCTGTCACCTGAATAATTCAATTCACCTGTTCCATAATAAAGAATTGAAGGATTATTCGGATCTATAGATATATCACCGCTGGAAATAGATCCAAGCGTATCTGTAAGAACTATCCAGTTCAGGCCGCCGTCAGTAGTTTTCCAGACGCCACCCTGTGCAGCAGCAATATAAATTGTATTTGCATCTGTAGGATGAAAAGCAATTGAGTTTGTTCTGCCTGAAATATAATTAGCATTTGTTCTTTGATAAAACATTCCGGTAGGGTTCACGCTGGACCAGCTTGTCGAAGAAGTTATGCTATTTGGAATATTTTCATCTCTCGGTATACTTTGTTTTTGCTGCAATGCTTTTTCATAAGCATTCTCAGGAAGAAACTTTCCGGGACCTCCGGCTCTTCTTTCATTTATGAACTGTTCACGTTGAAGAATTGTTTCGCTTGTTTCGCCGCCCTGTTCGTCATCATTCTGAGCGAATACCGCTACAGATGATACAAGAAAGCAAAGGGTCATAAGTAAAAAATTTAGTGATTTCAATTTAGTATGTATTTAATTTGTAAATATTATTTTAAAATTAATTTATTTTTTAGGAGATAAAGGAATATATTTTTTATGATATAAATTCAAATAAATTTTATTTTTTGCTATAAGTAAGTGCATCTAATCAAAGGAATTCTGAATAAATAAAATTCCGATTGAATTCTGATTATGTACCAATTGAACATTTATAATTTATAATTGAATTTAAGGTATTATTTTTACAACAAAATTTTTAGAATTATTATATGTAATTATTAAATCACCTAAATCCACAAAATTATCCCCATTTACATCTGTTAACACATACCCCGAAACCAGATTGTTAGCCGCATTATAAACTGATGTGACATCCGTCAGATCAATAATACCATCCTGATTTACATCACCGCTGTAAATTCCATATCTCACCGGAGAGGTGTCTATCTGTAACAAGTTATTTCCAAATGCCTGTGATGAGGACGTAGTGAAGTTATAATTTAATACAGAGGAGGAAAATATTTCTCCTCCCGCTTTGCTCCATGTTTCAATACTATTTCTGTGTCGTACCACCACATAATATCTTCTGCCATTTTGGGCATTTCTGAAACTAAATGCTGCAGAACCGTTTACTCCCGAAAGAGCTTTTGAAGAATCTATAATAGTGTAAGGCGCCAATGTATCTCTGAGAATTATCTTTATTGTATCCCTCCGCGTCGTATCGCTTGCCGGAATATAAAAACCCTGAATAAAAACATTAAGAAATAAGCTTTGCAAAGACCTGAATATATTGTTAAAATTATTTGCATATTCATACACAGGACCGCATGTTGCTACAGCATCCCAGTTAACAGACCAGTCCATCATTCCCCTGAGCGACGGATAGGCGCTGAGACAAAGGTAATGTGCAGGCTTGGTTATATTTCCTTTCAAATATAAAATTGCAGCCTTTACAGAATCCGGAATCATATATCCACCGCCTGCTGCATTCGAACATGCAGGCAAACCAACTGCTACCTGGTCAGCTCTTAATCCTGTAAAAAAGCCTCCGGCAGTATTGAATCCATGTATTACCGCTTCTGTTTGTGAAAGAATAAAGTCAACTGTCGATTGGGAATAAATATTACCATCAATTCCATACATGCTTCCGCTATTATATAATTGAACCTGTAGAATTTCAATGGAATCTCTCAAAGCATTTATAACCGGAAGGTAAGCTCCCCAAATTCCGCCGTAAGAAGACATACCTCCCTGAACGTACGCTGTTTCAGGAGCCATAGTCAGTATCATCTTTTTTGCGAACTGCGCTCTGTACAACGTCATAATTTTCTTAATTGCATAAATAAGATTTATAATGCCGGGGTCAGTAGGATTTGCTATTGTGCCTCCGCTTACAGTAACAGAGCTGCCTTCAAAATCTATATCTATGCCGTCAAAACCATATGTGTTTATTATGCTCATTACTGAATTTATAAAAGTATTGCGCTGGTTTGTATCGTTTAGAACTACAAGGGTGCCCGCTCCTCCTATAGATATGATAACTTTTTTTCCTCTTAAATGCATAGTATCAATCTGCTTCTTAAAATTTACCTGACTGATATTGTATGGTGTAAAAGTAATGTTATATGTTGTGCCCGAGACGGGTACGGCAAAGGCTACCGGAATAACATTATAGCTCGTGTCAATCTGCGTAAGCTGTATATCTGGACTTTGAGCATCATTCCAGTTTTGCCAGTAACCAATCAGTGCAGGCGCCTGGGCAAATGACACTGAATGTAATATGAGGTAAAAATAAGAAAATAAAAGAATGATCTTTTTCATTGTAAATAATAAATTATAAATTGTAAATTAATATTGAGGTAAATATTTCTCTAATTCCTACCCGATAACACATCCGTCCAAAATAAAATTTATTTTCAGATCCCAGTTCATTTATATTTACCCGCTCGTATGTTTGTAGTAAGAAAAAATGATTTTGAATT
>JBBSDT010000374.1:0-3384 GCA_038240405.1 Ignavibacteria bacterium | reverse complement strand
TTATTGCCCTTGGCCTTGCAGGCCTCTTCGGTTACAGGCTTGAAGAAAATTTTAATTTCCCTTATATCTCAAAATCATTTTCAGAATTCTGGCGCAGATGGCATATTTCTTTGTCAGGCTTTTTAAAGGAATACCTCTATATACCTCTCGGCGGAAACCGCAAAGGCGAGTTAAGGACTTATATAAACTTAATGCTTACAATGTTTCTTGGTGGCCTCTGGCATGGGGCGGCATGGAGTTATGCTGTATGGGGCTCTTTTCATGGTGTTGCACTTGCAACTGAAAGATTTTTGAGAAAATATATTAAACTGCCGCCATGGAAAATTATTAAGGTTGTCCGTATAATATTAATTTTTGGTTTTGTGACCCTTGCATGGCTATTATTTAAACTTCCTAATTTCAGTGATGTGTTACATTATCTCAGGTCTTTTTTTTTGAATACTTACAGAAAAAATGATCATAATTTAATTACATACATAGCACTTTATTCAGTGCCGGTTTTCATTTATCATCTCATCTATCTCAGCCGCAAAACAGTTATATACAGGTTTTGTTTTAAAAATATTGAGTTTGCATGGTACGGTATTTTACTTTTTTTTATCATTACCAATAGCGGCTCTTCCGGCAGTTTTATTTACTTCCAGTTCTGATGATTCTTAAGTCCATAATAGTGAGCATACTTTTATTGGGAAGCTATTCCATATTCCTGTCGCATCATAAGTTTTATAGACAACAGAGCCAGCATCAATGGCAAGATAATGTAGTTAAAGGCCAGGAATATATTTATTCAGCACACAAGGAAGATTTAAAAGTCATTGCGGGATCTTCCTTAAGTGCGCGCCTGGTAATGGATAGCATGCCCCCGGAGTTTTGTAATCTTTCTTTCGGAGGACAAAGCATGTTTGATGGTTTGAGTATTGTTTTGAATTCAAGCCCAAAGCCCAAACAGGTGTATATTGAAATGAATATGATAAAAAAAGAGGGAAATCCTGCATTCGTAAATACTTTATTTACTCCCGTTTTTTATTACATAAGAGAAGAGCTTTTTTTTATGCAGGAAAAAAATCAGCCGATTACTTTTATCGGTAATTATTTGATCCCAGGGGCAGCAACGCACGCTATTGATCCTTTCAGCAATTTATTTTTAAATCCATTTTTAGATGAATTTAAAGGAAACCGAGTTTCTGCAATTGGAACACAGAATGGTTTTGAAAACAAATTGATAGAGCAGGAGAAAAAAGAATTTTCCATTCCTTTTAAAGATGATGTAATCAGGAAAAAATTCAGGTATCTAAAAGAGGCTATAACCCATTTGACTGAAGATAAAGTTCAAGTAATTTTTTTTGAAATGCCAATGCATCCCGCACTGGAAAGTTCTGTAGAAATGATATATGAACGGAAATTGTTCCACGAATATTTCCCTTCAAATAGTTATCATTATTTACCTAAGCCTGATTATGCCGATTTTACGACTACAGACGGAATACATATGGCCGGAGAAAGTGCATTGAAGTTTACAAAATATTTTATTCAATCGGCAGGCAATTTTTAAGACAATGCATCCCAGGCTTTCTATCATCACCATCAATTACAATAACGTAGCAGGTATAAAAAAAACTTTCGAAAGCGTGTTTGTACAAAGCTTTAAAAGCTTTGAGTATTTAGTAATTGATGGGGGGTCTTCAGATGGCAGTAAAGAGATTATCAAAAAAGCTGCAGATCAAATTAATTATTTCGTTTGCGAGTCTGATAATGGAATTTATCATGCTATGAATAAGGGCATAAAAAAAGCAACCGGTGAATATGTTTTATTCCTGAACAGCGGCGATCACCTGGTACATAAAAATATATTGGAAGAAGTAATTGATGAATTGGATTCTACAGAAATTATCTATGGAAATATAATGTTAATCGAAAGTGAATTGAAATCATGGACGGGTGTTTATCCAGCCATACTTTCATTTCAGCATTTTTTAGATGGCTCACTGCCACATTCATCGAGTTTTATAAAAAGAACATTGTTTGAAAAAGTTGGCTACTATGATGAGCATTTGAAAATTGTATCGGACTGGAAATTTTATATAGATGCGATATGCAGGCACAATGTTTCCTATAAACATATTGATAAAACGATTTCTGTATTTTACCTCGACGGACTTAGTTCACTTCCGCAAAATAAAGCAGTTCTTCAGCATGAAAAGGAAAAGGTATTTAAAGATGATTACGCTATGTTTATTGACAATAGCAAAGAGTTAAAGATGCTGCGGGCCTTCAAACAAAACAAAGCTATTAACCGTTTTGTAAAAATTGCAAAAGTACTGCGCCTTTATAAAGATTATCATACGGCAGATGGTTAGTATAATTATTCCACATTATAACAGATCAGTATTATTAAAAAAAACAGTTGATTCTGTTCTTCAGCAAACAAGTGCAGAATGGGAATTAATAATAGTAGATGACGGGTCTGATGAAAAGGAATTTAATTCTATTTTATCGCTGAAAGAACTGGCTGGTAATATTAAAATAATAAAAAGGCAATCATCAAATAAGGGACCGTCTGCTTGTAGGAATGAAGGTGTTGCTGTTTCAAAAGGCGGGCTGATTATTTTTTTAGATTCCGACGATGCGCTTGCACCCTGGTGCGTGGAGCAACGCTCAGTGTTAATGAATAAAAACCATGAAGTAGATATGGGTATATTTTTAATGCAGGAGTTTACCACATTGCCGGGTGATAGCATGAATATTTTTAACAACCTCGCTTCAAAAAATAACCCTTTAAATTATTTTATTGAAGGCATTAATCCGTGGGCAGTGACCTGCCCTGTTTGGCGAAGGAATTTCTTTGTAAAGATAGGAGGTTTTGATGAGTTATTTTTTTATATGGAAGACCCTGAATTGCATGTAAGAGCATTGCTGCAGCCTGGAATGGAATACAAAACTTTTTATGATACCCGGCCGGATTGTTACTACAGGATAAATTTTCATGATGAAACAAAAAGTAATTTTTATGAGAACTCTGTTCGTTATAGAATTTTGTTTTACAAAAAAGTTGGGGGTATAATATCTGCCACACCGGAATTATTAAATCTTTATAAAAATAGTTTTGAGAACGGGGTAGTAAACTTCTTCAAAAACTTTTTAATCGCAAGGATGAAGAAATTTCCAAAACTCAGGCAAGATTTTATGAAATGGGCCAATGAATCAGGCTTGCTTGCTACCTCTATTCTTTTAAAGATGAGAATATTGTCATATGTTGTTCTGAAAGATAATAGGATGGTTAAAATGCTTCGATTAAAAGGGCTGACACTAAAACTATTATTTCCCAAAGTAAAATATGACTGATATTTCTGTAATTATCCCGGTAAAAAATGGGGCGGTTACTTT
>JBBSDT010000373.1:0-3388 GCA_038240405.1 Ignavibacteria bacterium | reverse complement strand
TGAAATTGTTATTATGTAATGAATTCAAATTATCTTAATTCCTTTTACCCTATCTATAAATGAATTATCCGCGGAAGAATGTTAAGATCAAACTAATATTGATTATTTTTCCGCTCCTCTTATTTTTTACGTCTGATCTTATAAAAGAAGCCGGCGGTCCTTATTATTTAAATTACTATGATCCTGGATATGTCTACCTTGTCAATTCCTTAAATCTTATACAGCTAAACAGCATCGGGCATATTGACCACCCGGGTACTACAGTTCAGGTAGCCGGAGCAGTAATACTTAGATTGTTATTAATTACTGACTCAAACTCCAGGATATTAAATCGCGTATTTTCAAACCCTGAATTTTATTTAATTATTATAAATAAAGTTTTAGTATTAATAAACTGCATTGCGTTATACCTGCTGGGCTTATTTATATTCAAAACTACTTCCGATATTTATCTGAGTATTCTTCTTCAGCTCACCCCATTCATTTCATTTCAGATTTTTTACGGTCTGGTTATTGTTGCTCCTGAAAATTTTCTAATATTGTCCGCAACATGCATAAATGCTCTGATCTTTTACTATATTTATTCTCCACGGGCAGAAAATTCTTTGTATAAGCTCTCATTGGTGTCCGGCCTGATATGTGGATTTGGCATAGTATCAAAGCTAAATTTTCTTCCAGTGTGTGTAATTCCATTAATATTATTGAGAGGTATTAAATTCAAGGGGTTTTTCATATTATTCACCGGGATATTTTTTACAATTTTCTTTCTCCCTGCTATTTCAAATATCAATTCTTTTTGGAGCTGGGTACAAAAATTAATTTTCAATGTAGGAATCCACGGGTTATCCAATCCGGCTGAATTCAGTATCTTAGTGTTCCTAAACAACATTGTTATTATCTTTTCGGGTGACCTGATATTTACCGGAGTTTATATATTAATTATTATCTCGCTTTTATTCGTTAGAAACCGAGGGAAAATTGAAAATATTTTTGTAAAAGAAAGAAAAGCTCTCATTTCAATTTTTGCAGCAATGACATTACAGGTGTTAATTGTAGCAAAAAATTATTTACCCTATGCACAATATTATATTATCCCTTCATTAATGCTGACTGTTTCAGGACTGGCAATATCGATTTCAATTTTGTATAAAGTGTACGGAAAGAAGCTCAGGATACCTCAGCTGAGAAGTGTTTATATTTATACGATTCTTATTCTATCTGTTTATGGAGGTATTAAGATATACTTAACTTATATTGAAGTTTCTGAATTCAGAGTTGAGGCGGAAAAAATCTTAAATTTTGTGGCCCAATATTCAGCTGATGAAATGGTAATCCCCAGCATTGGAGCCGCAAATAAAGATTGCGCTCTTGCCATAACAACCATGTATGGCTACAGCGGCACCAGCAAACCACTTTATGAAAAAATAATATCGGAAAAAGTAACATCAAAACTCTACTATGATTTTTGGAAGAATAATCTGCTTACAATTTCAGGTGATGGTGATATTTTGAATATTCTCAAAGACAAATCAAAAATTATAGTTCAGCTTTTAAGTGTTACAAGTATTGAAAAAATTATAGATTTATTGAGAACCAATTATAATGTTAACGCACTTGATTATAAGCTTTTGTTAAGGAATGGTAATGGCGAATCAGTGTATGAGATCAGATTAAAATAAATCTTCATACAGCTGGATTTACTGTTTTAAAATTTTCTTGTAATAAACTAACAATTGACTTGACAATAGTACCATTTAAAAATAATTTCGCATAACAATAAAAAGTATATTAATACAAGTTCTTAATATCTTTGTTACACTCAACCGTCATTAATACCACCCAAAAGTTATGACCCCCCGATAATTGTATCTGACAGTTGTAAATTTAATTACAAGTTTTTAAAAACTTAAATTTTTAATTTATGACTCCACACATTAACTTCCAATCCGAAGAATTTTAATTCAGCTTTTTATAATAAAGCAATTTCCAAAAAAAATTCAAAATTAGGAAGCTCTTTAACGATATTTTAAAAATAAATAGACATCAGTTAATTGTTTATTATTTTTTTTTACAATCGCTTTTATTTTTTTATAAATTAATTGAAAGGAAAAATCATGAAAATCTCTATGAAATTGGCTGTCAAAGCCATTTTGCTGTTAATTTTTACAATAGCATTAATTTCAAACATGTACGCCACCACCAAGCTCAGCGAAAGTTTTACGGGTACAACTTTTCCTCCTCCCGGATGGTCCAGCAAGCATATCAGCGGGATACTGAGTGCCGGTACCTGGTTTCGCGACACAACGAGTTTTCTGAGCGCTCCTGCTTGTGCAAGGTCTGATGCAGGTCTTTTGGCAGAAAATTTCTTAATCACTAAAAGATTTACTCCGGCAGCAGGAGATTCTTTGGTCTTTTATGTAAATTCAAACTATGTCCTTAGTACGGGCCGTCTTGACGTAAAAGTGTCAACAACAGATTCTCTTACCGGTAGTTTTATAGATTTTGTAATTCCACTTAATATTAATTTACAGCTTCTGACGCAAAATGTATGGGTAAGAATGGCAGTCAGCCTCAATGCTTATGCAGGACAACCCATTTTTATTGCATTCAGACACTTAGAAATAGCCGGTTTAGGCGGTTCCGTAAAATTAGATGGAATTTCCGTTGGTACCGGCGGAGTTGATTTGAATCTGACTGTACTCATGGAAGGTCATATGGGGGCGGAAACAATATATAATATTCCGAGAAGAGACAGGGACACTGTAACAGTTTCTATAAGATCCGTCACATCTCCATTTGCTATACTGGAATCAAAGAAAGTATTTTTGGATACACTTGGAAAGAAGACAATAAATTATGCACTGCCTGTTGAAGGAGTAAAATATTATATAGTTGTACAGCATAGAAACTCTATCAGAACCTGGAGTGATTCGGGCGGTGTAGCATTCAATGGTGGCAGCTTAACTTATGATTTCACAACCGGACTCAATAAGGCTTTCCATAATAATATGAAATTAATACTTGGTAAAGCTACTCTATTTACAGGTGATCCCAATCAGGATGGAATTGTGGACCTCACCGACCTGATACTTATTTATAATGATGCAATTACATTTACTTCCGGATCTTATCTTGCAACTGATCTGAACTGGGATGAATTTGTGGATTTATCGGACCTCGAGCTTGCTTATAATAATTCAATCAATATTGTTAAGGAAGAAGCTCCGTAAGCAATTCGTTATATAACTTACCCCAGTTGCCTCATAATTAAATGTTACCGTAGCAGTAGTAATCTTTTCTTTTCTTTTTTGCTACTTTTTTCTTTTCTTTTGTTAATAATGTTAGTATTGTTAATATTCTTAATTTCATTTTCATTTTATAGACAATT
>JBBSDT010000372.1:0-3395 GCA_038240405.1 Ignavibacteria bacterium | reverse complement strand
ATTCAAGAGGAACATCCGGAATAAATATCCTCTCAACAGAAGTTCCTTTAACTTTTTCTTTATATCAAAATTATCCTAATCCGTTTAATCCATCAACTAAAATTAAATTTGATATTGCTTCATCAGTCGGCCAAACATCAAATGTGAAATTAACTATATATAATGCACTGGGAAAAGAAGTTCAATCCCTAATAAACGACAAACTGTCTCCCGGAAGTTATGAAGTGGAATTTAACGGGAGCAATTTGCCAAGCGGAATATTTTTTTATAAACTGGAAGCTGGAGATTTGACAGGAGTAAAGCGAATGATATTCTTAAAATAATTTATCAAAAGAAAGAATGCGCGAAGATGATGACATTGTTATAGAAATAGAATCAATTATGTTTTAATTCCGAAAGGATGACATTATTTTAGAAAGGAATTGTAAACTTATGTAACCCCGAAGGGTAACATTAGCATAGAATGAAACACAATCATTTAATCCTAGGGGATGATATTATTATAAATATTTTAAATAAAATTATCAAAAACGAAAATATAATCTTTTTCATACCTGCATCCCGCAACAAAAAAATTGACATTGCTAAATTAATCGATCTTAAATAATATGTCACGTATCAACCCTCACAAATAAACTTCTAACTCAAAGGAGGAGTAAATGAAAAATCTCATATATTTTCTTATTGCTTTTTTCTTTTCGCTTAATTCAATAAAGGCTGCGGGATTAAATGATATTAGTTCTAAAAACGGAACTGACGTCTGGGCAGTAGGAAATAATGGTAACATATTATATTCCGTCACGGGAGGAAACTATTGGTCCCGATTCTTCATTAGCAATAATAATTATAATTCTGTATTTACCAAAAGCATTTATATCTGGATAGCGGGAGATAACGGTGACCTTGAAAGAAGCTCAAACAACGGAAGCACCTTTTCTCAAATTACACTGCCTTCTACGGTAAATCTCAATTCAATTTATTTTTATGATAACTTAACCGGATGGATTGCGGGAAATAGCGGTACTATATTAAAAACAACTAACGGCGGAATAAACTGGTCAATGCAAAATTCAGGCACAACTCAAAAACTTAATACAATAAAATTTTCAGATGCTAATAACGGTGCGGTATGCGGAGCGAGTGGTGTAGTTTTAATTACAACGAACGGAGGTACTAACTGGAATGTTTCAGCAACGCCGGTTAGCAATGATTTACTTTCAATTGATATAAAAGGAAATAATTTAATGGCTTCAGGTGTAAATGCTTCTGCAATAAAATCTTTAAACAAAGGAATTTCATGGAGTATATTGGATTATAAAATGACTACAAGACCGGACATAAACAGTGTTTATATTAGAGATAGTTTATTGAGTTATTCAGTAGGAGGAGGGGGATTTATAAGAAAAACTACAGACGCGGGCGCTACATTCAAGTTCTTAATTAACCCTTTATATGCTCCTCTTAATAAAATATTTTTCTTAAATGTCACACAAGGATGGTGTATAAGTAAAAGTACAGATGCTATTATAAAAACCACCGACGATGGTTCTTCATGGAAATTATCACCAGGGACTACGCAAAGTTTTTCATGGGAGTTAAAAATTCCTCTTGATTATTATATATCCTCAGGGAATAATATTGCGACTAATCCCTATAACCGGAATGAACTCCTGGTTACAAAATCAAATACGATTTACCGAAGCCTTGACAGGGGAAATAACTGGAGCCAAATTTCCACAATTTCCCAATTTCCTTACGGCTCAACTTCAAATTCGTTTATAGTTTCTCCGAAAGATACAAATGTATTTCTCGTAGCTATAGACAGCGGCTTTTCTTTTACTGGCAAGGTCTTTCGATCAACCAATTATGGTCAAACCTGGACGCCAACGTTTTCCGGTAACCGGAATTCTGACGGAAAACCACTTGAAATGGATCCCAATCATCCTGATACAGTTACTATGCCCCGACCGATTCATTCTTATTCCGTTCAACTAATTTCGGCCAGACATGGGCTCAGGTTGGAACAAAAAGGTTTGATGACGATTGTATAATTAAAGTTCTGCGTGACAATTCCAATATAATTATTACAGGGGATGCTTCGGTACATGGTACTTTGTACAGGTCAAGTGATTACGGGATAAGCTGGACTAACGTAAATGATACAAATGCAATTGAAATTCCTGACCTGGCTAATTCACCTTTATCACCTGACTATGTTTACTGCACTTTTTTTCAAGGCAAGGGAGGGCTTAAGAGATCTGTTAATAAAGGTATGAACTGGATTAATATAAATATAGATGATGGTGCATGGGCAATTGATATTGCAAAGGATGATCCTAATGTTTTAGCTTATGGAAATTTCGATAATACAGGCAGTATAAATTTTTCTACCGACGGCGGAATACATTTTACTTCTTCTTATCTTCCAACCGGGGGCGGTACATTCGCACTATTCTATTACGACAGAGATTGATTTCCAATTACCTGCAGATGGAAATGTAAATCTGTATGTATATGATAACAGCGGCAAGCTTGTCTCTACGATTACAAAAGGCTTCAGAACAGCTGGATATTATAGCGAAGTATTTAATGCATCAAATATTTCAAGGGGAGTTTATTATTATAAGATTGAATACAGAAGCGGCGCACAATCATTTGATAAAGTACTGAAGCTTGTAGTCTTGAAATAATTTTTACAATTAATATTTTTTATAGCTTTAGATTACGGAGACTCAGAGACAATAATTCCAATTGATCTTTGAGTCTTCGTGTCTTTAACCTCTTCCCAAATACAATTCCACCAGTTGATTCAAGTAAATGATCCATTTTGGTATCTCCATAAGTTTTTATAAAAATAATAAAAAAACCTTTGGATATCAAATGATACTAACTAAAAGTAAGATTAATTTTAGAAAATTATATTAAAAGGAGTGGTACACAATTTATGTTAAAATACTAAGTCAGAAGGACTTTTCATGCTTCTGGCTTAGATTTATCTATCCTGAATAATGCTATCTAATACATTGAAATTATTAGGTAACTATATTAAAGTAAAAGAGATTATAACTAATTTCAAATTATTCACATAGCTAAGCTATGTGGAAAGGCTCAAGTGTATATCAATAGTTTTCGAAGTATTAATCCTGAAATCCTTTAATCCTGTGAATCCTGGTTCAGACAATTGACAGCGACTACAATTGAATATGATCAGTTAGTATCCACGAACTTTCCGTAGGTATCCACGAACTTTGCGTGGATATCCACGAACTATGCGTGGGTATCCACGAACTATGCGTGGGTATCCAGGAACTATGCGTGGGTATCCACGAACTTTGCGTGGATATCCACGAACTTTGCGTGGGTATCCACGAACTTTGCGTGGGTATCCACGAACT
>JBBSDT010000371.1:0-3398 GCA_038240405.1 Ignavibacteria bacterium | reverse complement strand
TATTCCCCCAAATAATTAAACCATGGACAGGCTCGAGGTGTGTTCTGGTTGGATAAGATTGTTAGTTACACTTCATTCGAAGAACCTGGTTCCAAAGCATCAACGTTAATGTTTTCAGCTATTTCGGTTAATAATTTATCGGCATTGCCTTCCTCATCCAATGTCTCCTGCAGTAGATCTTGCGCTTCCGGATTATCAAGGAGCTTGGCATAGGTTCTTGCACATCCGTAGGAAGCCATCTCGTAATGCTCAACTTTTTGTGCGGCAGCAATCAAAGCTGCATCCATTACTGCTGGTTCCGCTTCTTCTTCCATAAGTTCCTTTCCTTCTTCAACAAGACCTTCCATTGCCTTACATTTTTTCCCGGTCAACCCTTTTCCTAGCATTTTGGAAATTTTTTCCAGACGTGATACATGGTTTTCTGTTTCCTTTAAATGGTTCTCAAAAGCATCTTTTAGTTCATCCGAAGTTGCAGCTTTTGCCATCTTAGGCAAAGCTTTAAGGATTTGCTTCTCTGCGCTGTAAATGTCCTTTAATTCATCAACAAAAAAATCCTCAAGGGTTTTAAGTTTAGCCATGATTTTATTTAAGTTTTAGAGTTTATAATTATAATGGTTGTTTTTTGTTACTCGATTTATTTGGATGCAAATCCGGCGATAATCTTTTTAGTTCATCCGGGTCTTTTTCCTGAATTGGCTCCTGGGCTTCGGGATTCAATTTTGTTGAGTTATCGGTCGACTTTTTATATGTTTCATTTTCATTCTTATAATTTCTTTCTAATACCTTAGTAATGTTTTCCCGGTAAGTCTCAAAATCTGTTTCAATTTTACCATGTTCTGAGTTGTCCTTACTTATATCTTTTTGATTAATTAATTCATCTGACATATGACTTTCCTCCTCCGAAGTTTTTTTAGCTTTAATTAAAATTGTAGTAGCCAGGTCCGAATCCATTTCCCAATTTGATTTTATATTAAGGGGGTACCTTTCTATGATTGCTTCTTTTTTTTCCTCTTTGGGAGACTTAGGATCACTCACTTATTTCTCCTTACCTTCAAGTTTCTTCAGTTTGAAAATAAGTTTTTCAATTGCCGTGCCACTAAATTCTGTTCATAAAAAACAATATTTGCACCTCACTTATTATTATTCTCCGAAACGTTGTCACAGATGTCATAATTTCGATAATGCTCAATCATCTTACTTCTTCTAAAAGCAATAAGTTTAGTTCCAAGAATTTGAGAAATTTCAGTTTGTTGGTTAAAAAGGGGGATTTTGAATTGATTTTCAGTTATTCGCGATCGTGTTTCAATTGTTCGCGACCGAGTTTGGGTTGTCCGCATTTGATTTTTAGTAGTTCGGGATGCATAAAGTCCACTTCGCTGATAATAAACATCTCTAAGATTTTCATTCAGATGACTTCGCGTTAAATTCAGGTGACTTCGCGGTTCATTCAGATCTCTTCGCGTTCCATAAAATTGACTTTGCATTCTATTTTAGTCATTACGATTTCTGTAAAGATTACTTCGCGATACTTCAAGTTGAATTCGCAAATGATTTTACCTAGATTTCTCTACTTAAAAGTTTTTTTTCTCTCCACCAAGGTAGCTTCGCGAGCCATTTTCGTTTCTTTTCCCGGTATAAAGTTTTCATTATTTTTGATAACTCTTTCTGTTCAGTACATTCCCGTTGCTTCTTTTTCGTGTCTGGAGACTTCTTTCCGGATTTTACTTTGTTTCTAGCGAATTACAGAAGCATTGCAGACCATTGCCGTTTCTTTACTCAGGTTAAAATTTCTTATTTGTTCTTAAGCGACTCATTTCTGAGGTTTTACTTTTATTCTTTTCAGCATAGCAGATTGTTGATTGGATTTCTTTACCCGCCTTGCAGCGCTGGATCCCCGCTCAAAAGATTGCGGGGATGACAGGTGGAGTAGAAAGCTGATTGGATTCTTTACCAGCCTTGCTGAACTTGCGAGGCAGGTTTGTTATTCTTTTATCCCAAGACTCTTAAGTTTTCTGTAAAAAGTCCTTTCATTCATATTTAATATTTTTGCGGCTTTTGTATTATTTCCATTAGCTTCTTCAATTGCCTTCATTATCATTTCTCTTTCAACTTCCTTTGTGTAGCTGGAAATTGTGGAATTATCATGATTCCTGTTCAATCTTGGGGAGGAGCCTCGAATTTCGTCAGGAATATCAATGGATGTAATGGTATCACCTTTCGTCATCAGCACCGCCCGTCTTACAACATTTCTTAACTCCCTTACATTTCCAAGCCATGTATGTCTTGTAAGTTTCTCCAGAACGGGGTCTGTAAATTTCTTTACATTTTTGTTTAGTTCTTTATTAGCATCTTTTATAAAATATTCTACGAACAACCTGATGTCATCCCTTCTTTCCCTTAAAGGTGGAAGTTCCAGATGAAATTCATTCAGCCTGTAATACAAATCCTGCCTGAATTTCTTAGTGTTCACTGCTTCCGAGAGTTTTATATTTGTTGCACTTATGATTCTTACATTAAGTTTTATCGTTTTTTTAGCTCCCAGCCGGGTTACTTTTCTCTCCTGGATCACCCGTAAAAGCTTAATTTGATTTGCATCCGACAAATTAGTAATTTCATCCAAAAATATTGTACCATCATTTGCCATCTCAAATTTACCTTCCTTGGCATTTCGTGCATCTGTGAACGCTCCTTTTTCGTGGCCGAATAATTCGCTTTCTATGAGTGTCTCAGGGATAGCTCCGCAATCTACAGCAATAAAGGGTTTATTATTTCTTTCGCTTATTCTGTGAATCATGCAAGCTATAATTTCTTTCCCCGTGCCGCTTTCTCCTTCAATTAAAACACTTAGTCCGGTTGGAGCCACTATTTCAACCTGTTCGAATACTTTTTTCATAGCCTCCGAACTACCAATTACCTCTCCCGATTTGTAAGTTTCATCGAGTTTTTTACGGAGAATAGTTACTTCCTGATTCAGATACTTCATTTCCAGCGTTTTCCGGATGGTCATTAATAAGGCTTCATTGTCAAAAGGTTTTGTAATAAAATCTTTTGCCCCTTGTTTTATTGCTTCTACTGCCGTTTTAATATCGCCGAATGCCGTGAGCATCAGTATAGGAATATTTGGATTTATTTCAAGTATATTTTGGAGAATTTCCAGGCCGTTCATGCCCGGGAGCATCATATCAAGAATTACAAGATCACACGAATTGTTTTTTATTTCCTCAATTGCGCTTATACCATCCTTAACAGCTTTACACTCAAAACTAGATTCTTCTAGCAATTCGGTTAGGGTAAAACACAGGTCTTCATTATCATCAACAATCAGTATTTTTTCCATTAATTAAGATTTATGTTTCTAATTGGTAGTTTAATTTGTATATGTGTTCCTTTGCCTACAG
>JBBSDT010000370.1:0-3405 GCA_038240405.1 Ignavibacteria bacterium | reverse complement strand
TCAAAGGTTAATTGATATATGCGAATCAGTAGGGGCTACAGATTATATTACCGGAACAAGGGCTAAAGATTACATGGAAGAATGGAGATGGAAAGATACAAACGTAAGGTTGAATTATTTTGAACCGGAGTATTCTCCGTATCCTCAGCTATACGGAAACTTTATTGATCACTGCTCCATCATAGATCTTCTCTTTAATTGCGGCGATAAATCCGGAGAATACATATGGGGAAAAACTCTTATTGAATCTTAAAACAGAAGCAAAGAAAATAATTTATGCTTTTAATATATATTCTGATAATAGCTGTTTTAGTTTTGCTCTTATATGACTACCGGACAGGCATCATTACATCACTTTTGGTAATTACTAATTTCGGTGAATTCATAAATGTTAACCCCAACCTGGAGATCGGAGATTTTGGCGGTGTAGGCACAATTTTTTTCATGGATTTATTCTGGCTGGCGCTGATAATTGTAATAATACTCAAACGGGATAAGCTGTATTTGCTGAATTATAAATTATCAATAATTTTTTTGCTTATACTTTGTTTAATAGCCGTAATTATTCCTTTCCTCATCTCTTCTTTTTTGATAAAGGACACCATCAGTGTTATAAGACCATTAGGTAATTTCTTATTTCTGCCCTATTTCGTACTCACAATCACCGATATAAAAAAATTCAACTTTCTGGAAAAAACTATTGTAACTCTTGTTTTTATTTTTATCGGCGTACAAATTTATGAATATGTCATGCAGAAAAGAATTCCCCTGAGATTGTTTGAAAGATACAGCATGTTCTTCGGTGAAGATCCTTTCTCCGTAGAATTCGGCGGTATAAAAACAGGATATATATGGTCAAGAATCGGTTATCTGCTGCCCTTTAACCTGTTCTTCGGATGTTATTATTTCTTCACTGACAAAAGGAATTATGGATTATTGCTGCTTGCTGCATACGTACTGGCAATAATGCTTTCCTTAAGCAGAATCTGGATTATCGGTGTGGCATTTTTCCTGATTACAATATCAATATTTCTGATGTTTAACAGAAAAGAAAATAATTATGTGCTTATCAAACTGTCTTCTCTGATAGGCTCTTTCGTCCTTATAGGAGTAGTTTTACTTTTTACATCGGATACCTTCGGGAGAATTTTTGACATATTCGTACTGCGCGTCGATTCAATTAATGATCTGGCAGATAAAACAGATTCTTCCTTTCTTGGAAGAGAATATATACTTGTTCAGATGTTTAGTGTTTGGTTTGAATACCCGGTGCTGGGTGCGGGATTTTCATCAATAACAAGAAGACTGATAACGAATGACCTGGGTTTTGCGAATCTTGTGACTATTTTCGGTGGTTTCGGAATTGTAATGTTAGGTCTGTTCATAAAACAATTTTATGATAACATAAAACCTTTTATCAAATCAGATTATATATTATTCGTATCCCTTTTTTCTACAATGCTTATGATTACATTCATGAGTATCTTCAGCATAGATATGTTTTATTTTAATGCAACCGGCGCATTACTGTTTGCATTAGGAAATATTATCCTTAATATTGGCAAACAACAATCTTAAAATTACAAATCAAATCTCGTTAAATAGTTTACACTGGGTTATTGGCGAACAAGAGCTGGGACCTATTGAACATTATCTCGCAAAGTCTCTGCGGAAAAAGGGAACTAACGTTAGCCTGATAAATATCCATTCACTTTATAATAAGAATTGGCGAAAGTTCAGCAGCTATTCGCATAGATTTCCCAGAAGATATGACAATGCAGTGCAGACAAAGTATTTTAATAAAATTAACCAGGAGTTATTAAAAAAATATAAAGAACAGAAACCGTCCTGTATATTCATTTATAACGACTGCATGGTAATGCCCGAGACAATTGAGTTCTTTAAAAAAAACGGAACCAAGATTATAATCTTTCTCGGAGATGATCCGAATTATTTATTTCCCGCCAAAAAAACTTTCCTTCTCACGGTTATGAATGCCGATATTGTAATACTTCCCGACACAGGATGGATAGAAGGATTAAAGATGCTGGGCTTAAAAAACATATTTTATTCTCCTTATGGAACAGATACGGAAGTTTTTTTTAAGATGCAGCCGGAGAATGAGGATATGAAGAAATATAAATCGGAGTACTTATTTATCGGTACAGGTTACTTCCTCAATTCATGGGGAATCAGGCGCGCTGCATTGCTGAATGAATTTGCCGGGCTTAATTTTAAGCTCTTTGGCGATAAGCTCTGGCTGGAATTATTTCCCTATTTTCCTGAATTAAAAAAACATTTTATCCCGCAGCAGCTTTATTCAAAAGATGTCAACATCGCCTGTAATTGTTCAAAGATCTACCCAGTAATTGTCAATGCCGGCGTTATAAACGGCGTATCAACCAGGATATTCGATTGCATTGCTTCCGGAATTTTTGTGCTGGCAGAATACAGAAAAGACCTCGATATGCTGTTTCCCAACAAAGAAATTATAACATTTAGAAGTAAAAAAGAGTTAAAAGACAAAGCAGCTTATTTTTTGAAAAATGAAAATGAAAGATTGGAATCAACCGAATGCGCAAGAAAAGTAATACTTGAAAAATATACCTTCGACGTATCCGTACTGAATATTTTGGAATATATTAAATAAAAAGTGAATCCCTCGGATATAGTTAACAGAAACGGAAGGTATGTTTTAAAATTTCCGGATGCAGAAAGCTATTATAAAAACAGCCTGCTTCTTGAGTGTATCCAGCACTATAAATATCTTATGAAGGGAAAGCTGCTTGACCTTGGATGCGGCAATAAGCCCTATTCTGTGATTTATAATAAAACATGTCAATCATCAATAGGATGCGATGTTCCGTTTTCCCTGCATCAAAATTCCAATGTGGAGATATCATGCTATGCGGAAGATATAGATAAGCACTTTGAAAAAAATTTTTTTGACAGCATGATCTGCACTGAAGTTCTCGAACATACGGTTAATGACAGAAAGGTTGTTGAAAATATTAATAAGCTATTGAAGCTTAAAGGAATTGTAATTATTTCCGCTCCTTTCATTTACGTTTTGCATGAAGCTCCGCATGATTACAGGAGATATACTTTATACGGTTTAAAAACAATGTTAGAAGAAAACAATTTTGAAATAAAATCTATCTTCTCAATGGGTGGGACTTTTTCGGCGGGATTTTTCATTTATTATTATTCATTGACAAAAGTTTTTTTTTACTTCTTTAAGCAGATTGGATTAAAAAACCTGCAGCAGAACCGTCTTATGAAAGCTCTTATTTCATTTCCGGAGCTTCTCTGGTCAAAACTTTATATTCCTTTTTTTAGAAAAAAGCTGGCATCCAACAAATATCCTTCTACAAACGAAATGTTTTCCTCCCTGGGCTATTTTAT
>JBBSDT010000369.1:0-3405 GCA_038240405.1 Ignavibacteria bacterium | reverse complement strand
CAGCATATTAACCTCAATCACCAGCATATTAACCTCAATCACCAGCATATTAACCTCAATCACCAGCATATTAACCTCAATGAAGGCTACGCTATAATTCTCAGTTAGAAAATTTTTTCAGTAAATTTATCATACTCCTTCACCAAGTTTAATTAGCCCTCCGGGTCCTATTATATTATGTTTTATTGGGAAATATTATATTTCCTTGTAATTATCCAAATATATATTTAAGTTTTCCCAAAATTTTCCTGATGCACCGTCGGATTAAGAGAAGAGAATTTATCACTTATTGTTCAGGGGCAGCGGCAGCTGCATTTATATATCCTGTGCTGCCAGGTTGTTCAGGAAAAAATACTTTAGAGCTGAATGAATTCATAAAGCTTAGTTCGGTTCTGACCGGCTTCAGTGAAATCGAACTTGATAGAAATCTTGCATCTGCTTATTTAAATAGCTTACAGGAATTTCCCCCATCTGATTCGAATCTTGCCGAACTTTATTCTGACCTTGATTTGAAGACAAATAAATCTCCCCAAAACAGCTCCATAGAAAATATTATATTCAACGATCCTAAAAAGAAATTGCTTGCAAATACAATAATCAATTACTGGTTTTCCGGAACTTATAAAAGCAAAGATGGTATGAAAGTTTCCAATTATCAGCAAATGTATGCATGGAAAGCGACGGGATACCTCATCCCTAATGCACAATGCAGAGGTGATTTCGGATTCTGGCAGAATAAGCCGGTAGTAACATAATTTGTTTTATCAATAAATCCCTTTTCCTTAAAAAAAATCTCAGATAAGTAAATCAATACAATGCAAAATAGTGATTACCATGCCGACGTAGTGATTGTTGGCGGCGGAATAGCAGGTGCACTGATGGCTCTCGGACTTGCAAGAGCAAATGCAAATGTGTTAATCATCGAGGCAGGTGACAGGATTGAAAGAGATAAAGCTATTTCCAATTACATGAACACTCCGGATAGAAACAACGATACTCCGTATTCACCTGTTTCTAAAACAGCTCCATATCCGGAAATGATGAATCCGGATGAATACTATATCCAGACCGGTCCGGATAAATTTCAAAGCACATACATAAAGGCTTTTGGTGGAACTACCTGGCACTGGCTTGGGACAGCTTTAAGATTTGTTCCGAATGATTTTAAAATGAAGAGCGCTTATGGAGTTGGCGTAGATTGGCCCGTTAGTTATGAAGACCTGGAGCCATGGTATTTTGCGGCAGAAAAAGAACTTCCTGTTTCCGGGGATGATAATGCTATACTTGGGGTGACAAGAAAAAACCCATATCCTTCCAAACCCATTCCGATGACTTATCTTGATAAGGTTGTTGAACAGGCATTTTCAGATATTACTCTTCCCGATGCTCCCGGCATAAAGCTGCAGGTGGCAAGCACTCCTCAAGGGCGGCTCTCATCTCCGCAGCCGGATCAGAAACGGCTGGCATGCTGCGGAAGCAACAACTGTATTCCTATGTGTCCTGTAGGAGCTAAGTACGATGCTTCGTTCACTCTTGCAAAAGCCGAAGCCCTCGGTGTGAGGATTCTTACAAACTCAACAGCCAAATTTATTCAGACTGATATAGACGGAAACGTGACGGGAATATTATTTAAAACTAAGGACGGTGATAAAGTTGCAAGCGGAAAAGTTTTTGTGCTTGCTGCTCATGCAATTGAAACTCCAAAACTTTTGCTGATGTCGAGAAGCGAACCATTTCCCACAGGAATTGCAAACTGGAGCAGTCAGGTTGGAAGAAATCTTATGGATCATAACTGTGTCCTTAGCTATGGACTGACAAAAGTTCCTGTTTACCCTTACCAGGCGCCTCTTTCGACATCCGGTGTAGAAATTGTCAAGGACGGTCCCTTCAGGAAAAACCGGGGTGCATTCAGAATTGAAATTGGCAATGATGGCTGGAGCTGGCCGGTTGGTTATCCGGAAGTACTCGCATCTTACCTCATGAAGAAAAGCGGCGGCAGAACTAATAAAATGAATCTTCCGCTGAACATTAATGAAGATAAGCTGACTTTGAATGCTGAATTGTATGGCGATAAACTGAGAAGCAGCATAAAAAATAATGTAATGCATGAAATAAGATTTGCATTTCTTTGTGAACAGCTGCCTGATCCTAATAACAGGATAGCTCCGGCATTTGACAAGCTGGGTTCGGATGGATTACCCCGGCCGAGAATTTCATATAAGCTCGATGATTATGTAAAAGCCGGAATAAATGTAGCTGTAGAGCTTCAGAAGAAGATGCTTGATGCACTTGGCTGCACAGAACAGCATCACTCCTCGCCATGGGGAGCCGGACATATTGTTGGTACAACCCGAATGGGAGACGATCCGAAAACATCAGTCGTAGATAAAAACCTTAAATGTCATAACCATAAAAATTTATTTATTTTAGGGAGCTCTGTATTTCCAACGGTTACAGCTTCCAATCCGACTTTGACGATAGCTGCTCTTGCATTAAGAGCTGTGGAGGATGTGCAGAAAATGCTGCTGCAATAAAAGAATAACCGTAAAAATATCACTATGATGTTGGTGGAAGGGCAACACCAACATGGAGATGACGGAGGCTGGCAATTATATATAGAAAACTATTCAACCTCACTAACGAAATTCTCTGAAATTACTTTAAACGATACTACATTAATATTGAAATGAAATTTATAGTTGAACAAATCGAGGCGTGTGTCCCTGTTACCGAACTACTTGGTGAACTGTTGTCCAAAGGCTTCATTATAGAAAAAAGTAAAATCGGTGACTATCATTTCAGGGAATTGCACTTTTTACTTAAGACAAGTATAAATAATATTTATACAGGTGACATAAATATCAATAAAATTGCCAGGCACGGACCCAGTACATTTTACTGCCAATGCCATTGGAGTATTATAGAGCTGAATATGTATTGAGTATTGAGTATTGAGTATTGTGTATTACGTATTGAGTATTGAGTATTGAGTATTTTCTGATTTTCCCTAAAACTCTCTTTGTCAGATATATCCCAAAAACTGTTTTTGCGAGGAGTTCAGCGTTCTTCTGAACGACGAAGCAATCTCTAATTTGATTTAAAAAAAGGAAAGATTTGTTTTTCTATTTCCCGGAAAGCCAACGATTTTATACATTTCAATAAAGATAATTATTATTGACGGCAATTAAAAAAAATTGAAATATTTAAGCATGACTTGAAATTTTTATTTTACTAAATTATATTACACGCAATTAAATACCAGCCGAAAGGAGGGATGTCACTATGAGAAATTACCAACATAAGAGTTACCTGTCAGACATCCGCCTTGCCATACTCTCCGGACATTAGAGTAAATTTCAATTTAAGCAGAGTTTTAAGCTGCGGATGCTGACAAGCGCCGCAGCT
>JBBSDT010000368.1:0-3439 GCA_038240405.1 Ignavibacteria bacterium | reverse complement strand
TCCATGCTCATCGAATGAATTTCACATGCGTCTGTTGACGGATGAATGTATTCCATAATTTCAAAGTCTCTGCTTTCATAAACCTGAAAAGCATGACCGGCTTCATGCGTAAGTACTCTTATATCATCCGAAGTTCCGTTCATATTTGAAAAGATAAAAGGACTTTCGTGATTTGCAATGTAAGTACAATATCCGCCTGCAGATTTTCCTTTGCGATTATAAAGATCCATCAGATCGTGATCTATCATAAAGTTTATGAAGCTTCCAGTTTCCTCTGAAAGTTCCATATACATTTTATTGGCTTTCTCAACTATCCACTCCGGTGAACCTTTGGGAACCGGATTGCCATCACGGAAGCTGAATGCTTCGTCATAGTAATAGAGATTATCTAATCCAATTCTCTTTTTCTTCAGTTTATTCAATGCTTGGGTAACCGGTATAATAAACTCTTTTACCGCATCCCTGAAGCCGGCAACCTCCTTTGATGCATATCCCATTCTTTCCATTCTATCATAACCCAATTCGATGAAATTTTTGTAACCTAATTTTTTCGCAATCAGGGTTCTGATCTTTACCAGTTCATCATAGATTCGGTCGAATTCACTTTCATTATCTTCAAAAAATTTCCATTTGCTCTCACTTGCGCTTTTCCTTACTTCTCTGTTTTCAGATTGTATAAAGGGAGCCATTCCGGATAGGTTTCTATCTTCCCCCTCATACAAAATTTTAGCTGAAGCAATAAGTTTTATATAGGAAGTAACCAAATGGTTCTCAGCTTTCAAATCTTCTAAAATACTATCATCGAATGTTTTAACATACACACTGGCAATCTTAAAAAGTTCTTTTCCGGTTTTTTTCTCAAGTTCGTCTCTGAACCTGGATTCAGCCAAAGCTCTGTATAGTTTTTCTCTTATACCCGAATAAACAGGGTTGACATTATCAAAGTATTCGTATTCTTCACTGTAAAATTTATCTTCAGTATTTATTGTATACCTGACGTTTGCGATCGATCTCATGGAATCAAAGTCTTTTCTTAAAGCATTTATTTCTTTTAGCTTGGAATACTGCACCCCGGCGCTCTCAGCATTTTGAAATTCCGATAGTAAGACATTAAAAGCTTTTACTATATAATTTATATCAGGTCTTTTATATACGAATTCACTGAACTTAACAGACAATATGATTTCCTTTCAGTTATAATATAGAATATTGAATTATTTTAATTTGTTTTTGTAAGTATCTGAAATTCATTTACCGGAATTCCATTTATTAAATGTTCCTGTATAATTCTTTCTAATACTGCCGGGGAGCATGAACGATACCATACTCCTTCGGGATAGACAACAGCTACAGGTCCGTCCTGGCATACTTTGAGACAATTTGCCTTCGATCGGTATATTCCGCCCTCTCCTAAAAGATTCAGTTCTTTAAGACGTGATTTTAAATAATTCCAGGATTCTAGCCCGGTTTCCCTTACGAAACTCTTGGGCTTGGTCTGGTCACAGCATAAAAATATGTGTCTTTTGATTTTGTCAATGCCAATCTCTTTTGCTTTTTCATCAACTGTGATTTTACCCATCTCCGTTTTAAAAATTAGAATTTCTTAACAGGAATAATATAAAAGCTTAAGCTGTAAATTCTTTAAAAAAAATTAAGAAATTTTTGCAATTTTTGGAACAAACTAACCGTTAACACTCACTTCAGGTTGTTGATATTGTTTTCCCCTTTGAGTATGCCGCGTTTGGTAAGAAAGAATAGATTTTCGTAATCTTATGCTCTTAGGTGTCACTTCGACGAGTTCATCATCTTTAATAAATTCAATTGCTTTCTCCAGTGTCATGGGAGCTACCGGTGTAAGAATAATGCTGTCATCTTTTCCGGATGCCCTCATATTGCTTAACTTCTTCCCTTTTGTAGGATTTACATCAAGGTCATTATCTCTGTTATGCTCTCCAACCACCATTCCTTCATAAACAGGATCATTGGGCACGCAAAATAAAGTCCCGCGCGGCTCAAGATTATATAAAGCATAAGAAAGAGCTTCCCCCTGTCTGTCTGATACAAGTGACCCGGTCAGCCTGGTAGCGAAATCTCCCCTGTATTCTTCATAGCCCTGCAAATAAGAATTCATAATTCCGGTTCCCCGTGTATCAGTCAGGAATTCATTTCTGTATCCGATCAATGACCGTGATGGGATAGTAAATTCCATTCTTACTCTTCCTGTTCCATGATTGACAAGATTCATCATTCTTCCTTTTCTCTTGGAAAGTTTTTCTGATACAATACCAACGAAACTTTCATCACAGTCAATAAATAAATGTTCTATAGGTTCTAAAGTCTTCCCGTCTTTTTTTTTATAAATTACCTGCGGCCTTCCCACGCTGAGTTCATACCCTTCGCGACGCATTGTTTCAATTAAAATAGCCATTTGAAACTCCCCACGCCCTTTGACAATGAAACTATCACCATCGGGTGAATCTTCAACTTTTAAGGCTACATTGCTTAATGTTTCTTTGAAAAGTCTCTCGCGGATCTTATTTGACTGAACGATCCTTCCTTCTCTTCCCGATAACGGCGATGTATTTATAAAAAATAACATAGAGATTGTAGGCTCATCTACGGCAATTCTTTTTAGTGGTTTGGGATTTTCTTTGTTGCAGATAGTGTCCCCGATATGGACATCTTCTATTCCGGCAAGTATGGCAATATCTCCTGCCATCACTGATGTGGCATCTTTGAAATTTATTCCTTCGTAAACCTGAAGCTTTGAAATCTTCAAAGGAATGCTTTCACCCTCCTCATTGATGCAGACAAGCTCATCATGTTGGCTAATATATCCGTTAGCAATCTTTCCGATTGCCAGTCTTCCTACATAATCCGAATAGTCCAGATCGGCTACTAACAATTGGAAAGGTTCATTGATATCATAAGACGGGGCAGGAATTTCTTCAAGTATAGTATCAAAAAGAAGTCCGAGATTTTCACCCCTTCCTTCCGGAGATTTTTGCACTATTCCTTCACGCCCTACAGCATACAGAACAGGAAATTCGATCTGCTCTTCAGTAGCGTCCAGGTCTATAAATAAGTCATAAATTTCATTCAGAACTTCCGGAACTCTTGCATCCTTCCTGTCAATTTTATTTATAATGACGATTATCTTCAGCTTGGCATCCAGAGCCTTCTTTAATACAAATCTGGTTTGAGGCAACGGTCCTTCGGAAGCATCCACAAGCAGTATGACCCCGTCAACCATCATTAATGCTCTTTCTACTTCACCTCCAAAATCAGCGTGACCGGGAGTATCAAGAATGTTTATCTTAACATCTTCCCATTTCACTGAACAGTTTTTGGCGGCGATTGTAATTCCTCTTTCGCGTTCAAGGTCCATATTGTCCATTAAACGTTCCGCAACATCCTCGTTCTCTCTGAACATGCCGCT
>JBBSDT010000367.1:0-3440 GCA_038240405.1 Ignavibacteria bacterium | reverse complement strand
TTAAAGGTGATACTATATTGTATGTCTCAGATAGTTTTCAGGGTGACGTGGAAAGAATTTACGGATACAGAAAAGCAACCGGAGATACTTTATTTTCTTTCCCGGTTCCGGATCCCGATGGAGTTTGCAGGCCAAGAGGATTGCACTGGGATGGGCAATATTTATGGTTGGTTGCAGACAGGATTGGTAATAATATCAATTTATATAAAACTCTTTATAAATATTCATTGTCAGGGGGAGGAAACCCTCAGATAACCACGAATACTAATTTGCTCGATTTTGGAAGTACAATAATAGGTACAAATGCTGATAGGACCTTAACAATAAGTAATACAGGGACTGCAAAACTAGTAATATCTCATTTCGACTTTACCAGCGACAGGTTTTCTATAATTCCCAACATTGTTCCCGATACGTTGAATCCTTTGCAGGCCAAAAATTATACAGTAAGGTTTTCTCCAAATATATTCGATACATTAACAGCTCAGTTAAAAGTATCGAGTAATGATGCCGCTACTCCGGTTAAAATAATAACATTGAAAGGTAAAGGCGTCTATAATGGCAGTTATATTTCTTCTTCTACATTTTCTATAGATTATGGAATTAAAAGAGTCAACGCGCTATGTGGTGGTTATTTTAACCTTACTAACAAAGGCACATCTCCTTTAGTTCTAAGCTCTTTAAGCTTAGGAACTTCAAGATTTAGGTTTGATACTGTCGGTTTGAGTTTTCCTATCGCAATTGATACTCAAAAGACGAAGAAATTCAGGATCTGGTTTAATCCCAATGCTCCTACTTCTTTCAATGATACAGCCACAATTAATTCCAATGCGGTAAATATTCCGCAGTTAAAAATTTCCCTTACAGGTTTCGCCCACAATAATAAAACTTCATTAGGAGAGGTTTTCTGGCAGGGAAATGTTCCGGACAACCCCAATACAGGTTTTGATAATTTTAAAATTGTTTCAATTAAGGAAATTCCTGTTGTAAATAACGACGGTGTAAACGATGTAATAGTGTCAACGGATAATTATTGGACACTTTGTTATAATGGCAATTCATCAGTGACCGATGATATTCTCTGGTACTTCAATACTCGTCAGAGTAATAATGTTTCAGGTTCGGTAGTTTATGAAGATGGAATGCAGATAATGGATGACATAAATAGTGATGGTATAAAGGATGTCGTAATCGGTACAGGCGGAAATAATGAACTGGTCTATGCGATCTCGGGCAGAACCGGCCAATTATTATGGACATATGGAGATTCTACAATTATATCGGACGGAGATATAAATGGTTTAAATGTCACAAAAGACTTTAACGGAGATGGAAAGAAAGATATTCTTGTTGCGGCAACTGGAGAAGGAATGGGTAATGGGAGGCATGCTGTAATTTGCCTTAATGCTTTGAATGGAAGTGTAATTTTTAATTCAACGCAGGGAGGTGAATTCACACACACTACTACGGCTACAACCGTAGGAGGGGCGATAGATTTTAGCAGTAACGGAGGACCATATGGTGTTAACGGATTTAATAACAGCGGTGCAAATATCTGGACTTTTCCGGTTACAAGCACCGTTTGGAATTTAAAGGAAATTCCGGATATTAATTCTGATGGCGTATCAGACATTGCGGGATTTGCTGGTTTCAACGGGACAACCTTTGCAATTTCCGGAAGTAACGGATCTCAAATCTGGTCGCAGGCATTTGGCTCAAGTATAAACGGGATTATCAAATTAACCGATGACATTTCAGGTGACGGTTATAAAGATATCGTGATGTCTGGTCCGCAAACTTTATATAAAGTTGACACCCGGACTTCAAATATCAAATGGTCAAACTCACTGGATAATAATTATATACATTCAGTTGATGAACTTAGCGATGTTAACGGTGATGGAATAAAAGATATAGTTGCAGGAACGCAGAACAGTAATCTTTATGTCGTCAAGGGAGACAGTGGCGGGATATTGTTTACATATAATTTTGGAAGTTCAACAACAAATACTGTAGAACAGGTTGCTAAATTGAAAAGCATAGATGGAAATGTCAGTACTGAATTTCTCGGAGGCAGTAGGGCAGGCAAAATCATTTGTTTTTCGGGAGGTCCTACAGGAATTGTTGGGATTACAAATCCATCTAATAGCATTCCTGTAAAATATGAACTTTATCAAAATTATCCCAATCCTTTTAATCCAAATACTGTAATCCAATACTCAATACCCAATACACAATACGTTATACTAAAAATTTTTGATATTCTTGGTAAGGAAGTTCAAACATTAGTTAACGAAAAACTTTCACCGGGTAATTATGCAGTGGAATTCAACGGAAATAATTTATCGAGCGGTGTTTATTATTACAAATTGGTAACAAGTAATTTCAGCGATACAAAAAAAATGATATTAGCAAAATAAATAAAGGGATTAAATGTTCCAATCGGGATTGGAGACAAGAAAAAGTTTTAATACTCAATAATCTAAGCGCCATAAATTATAATAAAATTAAAGACAGACTTATGAAATTGAAAATTTTAATGCTAGTTGTTTTTGTAAATTGTGCTGCAAATTTATTTTCGCAGACCCTGCAATGGCGCTTGCTTACCCATTCTCCCGGAATTACCGGAAGCAACAGATTTGAGGATATTTTTTTTATTGATGCCAATACTGGTTGGATAGTGGACTTCGGAGGTGCGACTTATAAAACTACTGATGCAGGACAGAATTGGTCTAACTACAATAATATTCCATTAAACAGAAGTGTTGGGTTTTTTGATCCACAAGTAGGTATAATCGGAACTCTTGATAGTGCAAAACCTTTATTCAGGACAACCAATGGGGGAGTCAATTATACTTTAATCACTAATCTTACTCCAAAACCAAAAGGAATCTGCGGAATCTCAATTGTAAATCCAAATCTTGCTTATGCCTGCGGGACATATTACGGATTCGGAAGAGTAATTAAAACAACTGACAAGGGTTTATCCTGGAATACAGTTTTTTCAGATTCCTCTGTAGCAAGGACATTGATAGATTGTTACTTCTGGACAGCCGATTCGGGAATAGCTGTTGGAGGATATAATGTTTCCGATTTTACATTCGGATATGCCGTTATTTTAAAGACAACAAATGGAGGCAGTTCCTGGCAAAGAGTTCATAGAACTACCCGAACAGGCGAATGGTGCTGGAAGATTTCTTTCATTTCAAGAAATATCGGATATGTAAGTATAGAGCGTGAATCAGGATTTGCCTATATTCTTAAGACAACTAATAATGGTGATAACTGGAGCGAAATACCTTTCAGGGTTTACGACGAGGAAGGCATAGGTTTTATAAATGAAAATACAGGGTGGCTTGGCGGTTGGACAGGTCCCACATATATGACTACAAACGCAGGGGCAAACTGGCAGCTTGCAGGCTGGGGTACATATATGAACA
>JBBSDT010000366.1:0-3443 GCA_038240405.1 Ignavibacteria bacterium | reverse complement strand
CTTAAAGTTTTAATTTGTAAAAGTAGTTAATAAAATAATATATTTTTAAATCCTATATAATTTTTTTAAATTATATCTGCCCGCTCTATAAACAGTATTGAAATCAGATACTCCTGGCAAAGACAGTTTTGAATTGTACTTATTTGACAAAGTTAATACTTTTATTTCTCAATTATTCAAAAAAAAATTTTATAATTATTTAATGTTCAATAATTCAAGATTCTTTTTTGCTTTTTCATCATTTGGATTTATTTCCAAAATCCTGTCGAGATATTCTTTCATCTTTTGCTTATCATTTTTTTTCAAATAAAAAGCAACTATTCCGTTTAATGCATTCAAATTCCTGTTGTCTTTTTTAATAGCTTCAAGAAAATATTTCTCCTCAAGTTCGGGTAAGTCCAGCTGTGCATAACACATTGCAATGTTATTTAAATATCCCGACACAGTAGCCGGATCAGTATTGATCTTTGCTAACTCTTCTAAATCTTTAATAGCCTCTTCATATTTTTTTTCAGTAAAAAGTTCATAGGATCTTTTCTGCAGCATACCCGCGCGGTAACCTTTACCGGCATCATCGGGAAATTCCTGAGGACCTAAATTTTGTCCTGTGGAAGCGCCTGATTTAAGATTTGTCAGAATGGATTGGGAGTTTTTATAATTTGGAGAAACAATTTGCAGTTTTTCAAGCATTTTAACAGCTTCATCTTTTTTATTCTGGAGGTTATAAACTGCGGCAAGCTGAAAATATCCATCCGGGGCAAGTGAATCTATAGAAAGCCCTTTTTTAAATTTCATTTCTGCTGAATCCAGTTTCCCTTTAATGAGATATATCAATCCAAGGTTATGATGAGCCAGAACATTATTGTCCCGCAGTTCAATAGATTTTTTATACAACCTCATGGCATCGTCATATTTTTTAGCGTTTGCATAAATATTGCCTTCGTTTACAAGAGTAACTACCCCTTCGACGCCTTTCGCCGACATATACAAAGTATTATTGTCCTTCCAATCAATATTTCTCAGATAAGTCAGATATGAAAGCAGGCAAATTATTATTACCATCCCGAAAATCAACATCGAAAAGTCACGCTTTGAACTCCCTATCATCGCGAGATGACATATTAACAATGCAAGCGCAAAGGAACTAAAATACAAGAATCTTTCTGCCATTAAATTCATGGTAGGTATTATATTCATTACAGGAAGAAGTGAAACAAAAAAGAAAAGTATGCAAAACGAAACAATACTGTCCTTTTTGTAGAAAAAAATTGAAAGGGAAATAAGGGAAAAAATAAACAATATAGATAAGAGCACCGGAGTTTCTATTATGGACTTCGAATCCTCGATTACTCCATTATAATGGTATAAAAGAGAGAATGGAGCAAATAAAAGCCGGAAATAAACTGGAATAGTTTTTAGCATTGTACTCAACGCTGTCTCAAAATCCTTTCCTATAAAGTAAAGATAATTTTCTCTTTCTGGAATGTCTTTAAGCAAATAATACCTCAACCCCAGGTATATAACCGTTATTGATACAAATAAAGAATAAGTTAATAAATTTTCTTTAAGATATTGCAGATTCTTTTTTCTGTATATAAAATCATAGAGAATAATAATCACGGGCATTGTAACAATCATTTCTTTTGTCAGAAGTCCGGCCGCGTAGAATAAAAGCGAAAGAAATAAATAATAATAATTTCTGTTTTTTATATTATGAAGAGTGTTTTTCGCTTTGATATATTCCTGTTCTTTCGTAAACTCAAGGTAAGATAGAAAGGAGCCGAAAAAGAAAAGTGTCACCATTGAATCCGTCCTGCCGCTGACCCAGCTCACAGCTTCCGTATGAATAGGATGAACAGCAAACACCATGGTTGTTAGCAGTGACAGAAGATACCTGTATTTATATCTCCAGAACAGCACGGAAAAAATCTTAAAAAGAAGGAGACAGCAAATTATATGTATAATTACATTCGTAAGGTGGAATCCAAAGGCATTGAGACCCCATATCCAGTAATCAATTGCATATGAGGAGGAAACGACTGGCCTGTAATATCTTCCTATAACTTTATGAAATCCTTCATCAGCAGTAAAAAACTTGGGGATGTTTGAAAGGCTTTGGATGGAGTTGTTATTTAATATGACACTTTCATCATCAAATACAAACTCATTTTGAAGCGAATTATAGAATACTAAGAATGTAAGAGCGATGATTATAATGTAACAATAAACCGGATTTAACTTACTCAAGCTTTATTATCTTATATTGTCCTGCTTTGAAGTTTGAAAAATAGATAATAATAAGCAATAATACAGTGTAAGATTACAGATATTTGACCATCAAATCTTACAACCGTCCTGAGCCCGCTCTTTGTTTAACGAAGTATGTCTATTTCCGTAAAACAAAATCCTGTTTAATTTTTTTGACTGACCACAACCTGTCAATAGAAACAAATACCAATCCTGTGATCACAAATCCTGCAAGGATCAATGCTGTATTAATGAAAACCTGTTTATACCCGAGAAGATTTACATCTACAAACGGGTAAGGATAAAGACCAGAGAATTCACCACGAATCAGCGAATAGATTATGTATATAACCGGATAGAGAAGCCAGTACAAAGGATGTATCCACTTTAAGTGCCCCTTCGGAACAAAGATAAACCAGTACAATAAAAACAGCACAGGAATGATGACATGTAAGAATTCATCAGCACTCATAGCCATTCCCCGAGGATTCCATATCTGCCTGAGAAGTAAATTATAAATTATTCCAACCATCAGAATATATACTGCAACGGCAGCCTTCACAACCGGATTTGAAAAAAACTTTCCTGAATTTGATTGCGGACTTAACCAGAGAGAAGTCATGCATATTGCCACAAGTAAATTAGTCAATATCGTGAAATAGCTGAAATACTTGATTAGTCCCTCGAAAAAAGTTAGTCCGTTCTCTAAAGAAAACGTAATAGTCAGGTAAAGCTGAACAATAAGTGTAACCCATCTGGTCAGGGCTGTCACAGCTACATAAATTTTTTCCGAACTCTTTTGAGTTTCCATTATGCTCTTTTTAGTTAAAAATGATATGGGGAAATACCACCAACTGAAACAAGATACGATTCTGAGGGGTGGTTATTCGTTCCGGGTCCTCTGAAAAGGAGGGAGAGCTTCAGGATAGACGAGGAAATTGTTAATAACATTTAATTAACAACTACTTTGATTTTTTCAAGCTCTTTAACTTTATTAACCAGCCAGTATTTATTTGGCAAATCTTCTGAGGCCAATTCCTTCATAAGATTCGACAGGCTGAAATTCTTTTCTGATTCTTTTTGAAATTCAAATTTTATTTTTGATATTTTATTTACAATGTTTACAAATCTAAAGAATCTATCTTTGTATTCATCCGATAATTGCGAGTCGTTTTTTGAAAAGTGCCTGGAGGTGT
>JBBSDT010000365.1:0-3448 GCA_038240405.1 Ignavibacteria bacterium | reverse complement strand
TCGGCAGCCCGAACAAAACTCACTTACCAGGACTATTTGCTTAGAATAGTGGAACAGCAGATCTTAACTAAAATCGAAGGCTCAATTAACCGTAAAACACAGAGAGCTTCCTTTCCGCAGATTAAAAGGCTCGAGGAATTTGATTTTTCATATCAGCCGAAGATCAATGAAAAGTTAATTAGAGAACTTGCAGGGCTTGATTTCTTAAACAATGCAAAGAACATCATCTTTGTCGGAGCTCCGGGAGTTGGTAAAACTCATCTTGCAATCAGTATCGGCATCAAAGCTGCCTCGGCAATGAAAAGAGTTATGTTCTATACAGCCGAAAAGCTTACCGAAGAGCTGGCTTCAGCTGAAGTCTCCGGGCATCTTAATAAAAAGCTTGATTTGCTTACAAGAGTTGATCTGCTCATTATTGATGAGCTTGGGTATCTCAGTCTCAGCAAGCAGACTTCGAGACTTTTCTTTCAGATGATATCAAGAAGATATGAGAAAGGCTCTGTGATTATTACTTCAAACAAACCTTTTGAGCAGTGGGGTGAAATTTTAATGATGAGATTGTTGCTTCAGCTATACTGGACCGGCTGCTGCATCATAGCTATCCGTTCCTCATAAACGGAAAAAGTTTTAGATTGAAAAATATAAACAAGACTGACTAATTTTAATTAACTAAGGGTGGGCAATTTTATGCGAAATGTTGGGAAGTTTTCAAACGAAATTAACACAATAGTGATATATATATAATGTCCATCAGCACATTCACCAATGTTTGAAACAGAAGAGATTTCCAATGTCGATCCGGAGTGGTTGATCCAAGAATGACAGCCGAAACCATATCACTTACATTTCTTCAACCTATATTTAAGGGATTACAGAGAAGTCCTAAAATTATTAAAACAAATAATCATATTGAGTCGAGAATTAGTACATGTTCTGATATTTCATGTCTTGTGATTCCAGATGTTTGTATTGGCTTACCAACACTTGCTGCTTTAGAACAAGGTATTCCTGTTAATCATAAATAAATAATAACTCAGTGTAATGTAAAAACAATTATTGTGGGGCAGAAAAACGTAACCAACATGTTTCTCAAATAGATCATATACATATTATCCTATTATGATAGATAAAAGCACGGGACTAACAGAAAGACAAATTAACTTTTGCAAAGAATTTTTGGTCTCCAGCAATGCGACACAGGCGGCAATCAAGGCTGGCTATTCAAAAAGGAATGCAAGAAGTCAAGGAAACGAAAACCTGACAAAACCTGACATTATTGCCTACTTAGAAATATTAAGAAAATCCCCAGAATTTATCAGAATCACTCCAGAAATGGTTATAAATGAATTATGCAGTATAGCCTTTCAGGATGTACGCAAATTATTTACATCTTTCAATAAAATTAAAGGTATTGAAGACCTCGACGAAGCTACAGCCCGCGCAGTTGCTTCATTTGAGATAAATAAAGATAAAAACGGTATAGTGACAACAAAAATCAAAATGTTTGACAAGAAAGCCGCGCTTGATTCACTTGCAAGGACTCTTGGAATGTTCAGTGATAAACTCAACAAGAATAATACAATTAAAGTTATAATAGAAGATTATTCAGATTTGGGGAATAGTTGAAGGAAATTATGGATAACGAATCACACAAATGCAACTCAGAATTTCTGCAAAAATATTTTGACCAAATTCAAAATAGAGAAATTGCTCTTTCAGAAGAGGAATTAAAAAAGACATTAGAAAGATATCAAGAACACCATTTCGCATTTGACAAAGATAACATAGATTATCTTTAGTTTCGTGCATCCATGAGGAATTTAATTTTGAATTAGCTTCTCAATAGGCGAGCTGAATATTTATTTCAAATATTCATTAATTAAAAATAAAAAGTATGACATTTCTAATGAGTTCAAAGGCATGACATTTCTATTGAGTTATCACACATTGAATAAGGTTATTTTCTTTACACTTGCAATTTGAATTCATTTAGTTGACGTTAAATAAGCCTCTTTTTTGAAACACCCCAAAGGAAAGAACAATTATGAAAAGTATGCTATCTTCTTATCCTCATTTATTTGCTCGTGGCATCTATTAGCTGATAAATTTCAATTTCAGCAAACTTCTTATTGAGGTATTTTCAATTTATAGTTCAAAGTTCGTAATTAACTGCCCTATTCTGCATTGTCGTGCCAAATTGCGGCAATACTCTATTGAGCTTTCAAAAGATTTGATGTAAGTTAATTATAATCAAAATTATAGATATGAGTAAATTTATTAAAATGTGCTTGTTGTTGCTTAGTTTTTTTAATTCATTTAATCTCGTTTATTCACAATCAACAACTTGGCAGAGAATATTCGGAGGTCCGAGAGATGATTTTGCCAGAATTTCTTTACAAACGAAGGATGGAAATATATTAATGATAGGAGAAAAAATCGTTATAAGTTTAGAAACAGGATTACGCATATCTCAAACCTATTTAGTAAAATTCAATTTATATGGCAATATAATTTGGATAAAAAACATTGGGGATTCTATAAGAGCCAATGCTCCAACATCAGCAATTGAAATGCCCTCAGGAAATATTTTGATGACATATATATAATGACATGGGAAACTTAAGAAAGATTGATCCAAATGGAAATATAATATGGGATTATAGTTATATGCATCCAATCTCTGGATTTTATTTTATTAGTTTATTAAATAATCATCAAAATGTAATCGTAAACGGAGATCGAGTTGGAGGGTTGGATTATATTGCTGCGTTATATAAGTTAGATACCAATGGTAATTTGATTTGGTCAAGAGGTTATTATGATAGTTTAGCTTATGTTGGGTATTATAACACAGATAATGCTTTTTATTCTGTTGGAAGAAAAACCATCAGCACCGGTTTCGTTAACAAAAAGGATACGAGTGGAAATTTAATTTGGAGGAAAGAAATAAGTAACAGGAATAATTATTTTAGATTTGAGAGTCTAGCTCCAATTTCTACTACCACGTTCATCGCAATTGGAAATATATTTTTACCGGAACTGTATCCATATGCAGGGTTATATATTACCAAATTTGACAGTAGTGGAAATTTCTATTGGGACAGGAATTATATTGCCGATACTTTATATGCAAGAAATATTACAAAAACAAATAATAATAATTTTGCTATAGCAGGAGGTCAAGGTGAACCCGTGGGGAGATTATGTTTAACAGATTCATCAGGAAATCTTTTAATTAAAAAATTTTATTATTATGATTCTACAGCAATAGTAGACTATGATCAGATTCAAAATAGTTCTGATTCAGGATTCATTATTTCCGGATATTATACTTTTTCACCTTCAAGCAATAAAGATTTCTTAATTTTAAAGACTGATTCGAAATTCAATTTTAATACTGTAGGGATTTCAAACAATAATACTATTTTACCGGAAAAAAATATTCAGG
>JBBSDT010000364.1:0-3449 GCA_038240405.1 Ignavibacteria bacterium | reverse complement strand
TCGTGAGCGGGGACTCAGCGATAGTAAACGACAGTAATACATCCATAATTCCATAGATAATAGATAATTATAATTATTGATGATATTATTGATCGCGAGTACTAAAAAATTACATACTAACAGCAAAACATTTTATTTTATAACCTTTACATGTTTTAAATGGATACCACTTTTTGAAATAACTCAACTTTATGACTTTATTTATGAATGGTTCAAAATTTTAACCTTTAAAAAAGTTTATTTAATTGGTTTTGTAATTATGCCAATCATATTCATCTCTTAATTTATAACTATAGTTCAAGTACAGCTATCAAAAAGATAATTGGAAATGGGAAAAGATTTATGGCCTACGAAATAGTTAGTAGATTAGAACAATTAAAACAAAATAATTTACTTCGGGTTATGGAGTTTTCTGTACGTGAAGTTGAAAAACAAAGGAATAAAAAACATCAGGTATTTGAGCCTTCATTTGAAATTAAAGAACTAAGGACTGAAAAGTTTATAAGACAAAAACTGAATTATATACATAAAAACCCAGTCAGCGGAAAGTGGTCTTCAGGTGAATTAACAGATGATTTTTTGAAATACGAACATTCAAGCGCCAGGTTTTATGAATTGAAACAAGAAGTGAAATGCAAATTATTTCATTATAGTGATATTCTGCTCGCTGAGTCCCGGCTCACGATATTATAGTAGGTGAAAATTTAGAAAAGCGGGAGACTCAGCGAGAACTGCGATTAACATAAATCATAAATATATTTTCTAAATTTGTTTAAAAACCCTTACCAGTTCATCTCAAAACATAACTTACTACTTCCCAAGCCCCAGCTTTGTAAGTAAACTGGAACAGAATTTAAACCTTCCCAAGCTGGGGCTTGGGAAGGAGAGATCTTTTGAGACAAGCTCCCCCAGGCGAGGGCAGGGTGGGTCAAATTTCCCGTCCTAATTTAGTTGTTGTTTTTTAAACCATTTTATACATTTTAAATTAAGATAAAATTATTTTGGACGCACTGTTTAAAAAACTGATAGTATCAATATATTAAAATTTAATAATTAATATTGAAATTCTATATTATGGAAATTTGATTAACCAAAAATAATATATGTCAAAAGAAAACATAATTGATGTGGAAAAGTTTCTTGTAAAGCCGGAAAAAAGAATTTCCCTTAAAGACTGCGATACCGGCTACAATGGAGAGGAGCTTGATAAGAAGAAAGGGGAAGCGCTGTTACAACTGGGTGTGGAGAAATTATCTGAAATGCAGGATAAATTATATGCGCATAACGAATATAGCGTTTTAATTGTATTCCAGGGCATGGATGCAGGAGGTAAGGACGGAGCAGTAAAACATATTATGACCGGCTTAAATCCTAGCGGTGTTAAGGTTAATAGCTTTAAAACACCATCGTCCACAGAACTGGATCATGATTATTTCTGGAGGCATTACCTTGCATTGCCCTCACGCGGCGAAATTGGAATATTTAACCGCTCTCATTACGAAAATGTTTTAATTACAAAGGTCCATCCGGAATTAATACTTAAGGAAAATCTGCCGGGGATAGATTCAGTGAAAGATATAGATCAAATATTTTGGGATAATAGATATAAGCAAATAAAGCGGTTTGAAAAAAATCTTTCTCAAAACGGAACTATCATATTAAAGTTTTTTTTACATCTTTCAAAAAATGAGCAGAAGAAAAGGTTTCTGGGAAGAATAGATGATCCCAAAAAAAACTGGAAGTACTCAGCAGCTGATGTAAAGGAAAGAGATTGCTGGAAAGACTATCAGATTGCATACGAAGAAGCCATCAATAATACTTCAACATACTATGCACCATGGTTTGTCATACCTGCCGACACAAAATGGTTCACACGCCTTGCCATAGCTGAAATTTTGTATAGGCGGTTTGAGAATTTGCATCTTACATATCCAACAGTAAGCCAGGAACAGAAAGCCGCTCTGGAGCAGGCTAAAGAATATTTGTTGAAAGAACAATAGTACTTAATTTAATCCAAGGGATAGAATGTTAACATAAAAAGATGCAGTTAGCAGGATTCCGAGAAGTGAAATGATTATTGCAAGAATAAAAGTATAAGAAATTCTCTTTTTAACTCCATCAACCTGTAATGTTTTCAATGCAAGCTGATGCTGTACAGAGGATGCAATTATATAAACAGTGCCAATGATTATTAACCATACTCCGAGATGGCTTGTAGAGGTATTTGAACCTTCGTTAATAATTTTTTTATCGCTAAGTTCCTGGAAAAACTTTGCAATACTGAAACCAAAAGTGATTAGAGAGACTGAGGTACGGATAGTTGCCATCAACGTTCTTTCCTGTGCAAGTATAGTGCGTTCATATGCAAGGCGGTCGACTATTTTTAATTCATTTCCAAATTGATTTTCCAATCTTTATCTTTTCTTTTTTAGGAAATAATATATTTTAAATAAATTGTTTCTTTAAGTCAATATTATATTTGAAAAAATAATCAAAGGGACGGAGTTGAACAGAGACAGCAATAATAAAATCGTGCTATTACGAATAAGAGGAGATAATAAAGATTTTACCGGGCTTGTTGATCTTCTTGACGAAGTTCTTAGGGAAAGTGATGGAGATGATCATACTTTCTTTGCTCAGTTCAATAAGCTGGATGGTGAAAGTAAGGTAGTTGTTGCCTATATGAATAATATTCCTGCAGGATGCGGAGCAATAAAAAAATATTCTGAAGGAATTGCCGAAATTAAAAGAATGTTTGTCAAGCCTGAATTCCGGGGAAGAGGTCTGGGTAAAAATATTTTGAAAGAATTAGAACTATGGGCTAAGGAGTTAAAATATTCAGAATGCGTTCTTGAAACGGGAAAGAAGATGGAAGATGCTGTGAGACTTTATCGTAAATTCAGGATACGAAATTATTGATAACTATGGACAATATGCCGTGATCCGGACGAGCATTTGCATGAGAAAAATATTGACTACTGATAAAACTTAAATCAGATATATACAAAATACATGACTTTCAGACTACATTGATAGACATTGCTCTCTTTCCCAAGCCCCCAGCTTGTGTAAGTTAACCCGGCGAATGCTTTATCCAATGCTTATGAAATGAATTAAAAACCCAAAAACTCCCTCCTATTTTTTTGAGTTTGTCTCAAAACTAACCTACTACTTACAAAGCCCCAGCTTTGTAAGTAAAATTTGCGCAGAAATTAACTTTTCCAAGCTGGGGCTTGGGAAAGAGAGATGTTTTGAGACAAACTCTTTTAGGAGAGGATGGGGGTGAGGGTTAAGTCTGGCAAAAGTCACCAACTCACATTCTTTGTAAAGACTCTCCAGATAAGCCTCTCCACAATTTTCTTTATTTCCCACTTTCAGTATCAATGAAAAATGTCCTTTGACAAATATAACTAAAATTCATAACTTTGCATAATTCAAATTTGAAATGC
>JBBSDT010000363.1:0-3456 GCA_038240405.1 Ignavibacteria bacterium | reverse complement strand
TACATAAATTATCTGGACAATATACGAAAGGAAATTAATTCCGAATATGACTTTTCGGAAAGTAAAATTAATCTGTTGGGATTTTCTCAAGGCGTGCATACTGCAGTAAGGTGGTTCATAGAGAGCATTTACCATTTCGACAATCTTATTTTGTGCTCATCTGATTTCCCTGCTGACTCAGATTTCAATGTATTAAAGAAAAAATTGAAGAAGTCCAAAATGTTTTACATTTTTGGCTCGGGCGATCCAATAATACACGTTAATACTTTCGGATCGAGTGTTGACTTATTGAAAAGTAAAAAAATTAATTTCGGGGAAATACTTTTTGAAGGAGGACATATCATAAACGAAGAAGCTTTGAAGAAATTCTTATAAAAAAAAAGACCTGCCTTAAAATAATAAGACAGGTCCAAAAATGTTTCTTGGTATTGATTATTGGCCGAGGTATGCTTTTAAAGCTTTGCTTCTGGAAGCCTGGCGTAACCTTCTTATAGCCTTCTCTTTAATTTGTCGTACTCTTTCACGTGTCAGCTTATATTTATCACCAATCTCTTCGAGAGTCAAAGGATTTTCCTTCTCCAGCCCGTAATAAAGCTTCACAACTTCTTTTTCTCTTTGAGATAAAGTATCAAGCGCCCTGTCAATTTCAATTCTTAACGAATCCTTAAGTAAAGCAACATCGGGCATTTTTTCCTGTTTATCAGGCATTATATCAATAAGCTTTGTATCTTCACCATGAATACTCGGAGCATCCATTGAAACATGTCCTCCTGAATTTTTCAGCGTTTCCTGCACTTCATATACGCTCATATCAAGCTTCTCTGCTATTTCGAGTACATTAGGAACTCTTTCATTTTTTTGTTCAAGGTCACTGATAGTCTTTGCAATCTTGCTCTTTTGCTGAACTATATTCAAAGGAAGTCTTACTACACGGGATTGCTCTGCAAGCGCCTGCAGGATTGATTGCCGGATCCACCATACTGCATAAGAAATGAATTTAAATCCCCTTGTTTCGTCAAATTTTTTCGCAGCTTTTATTAAGCCAAGATTTCCTTCGTTTATCAAATCATTTAAGGAAAGACCCTGGTTTTGATATTGTTTCGCAACACTCACAACAAATCTTAGATTTGCCTTAACCAGTAAATCCAGAGCTTTTTTATCTCCTTTTTTTATTCTTTTGGCACAGTCAATTTCCTGCAAAACAGTTAATGGTGTCGTCTTGCTTATTTCCTTTAAATAAATGTCAGTAGATTGATTTTCCCTGCTTGTATATTGTTTGCCTAGTTTCATATTGTTAAATATTTGCTTTTTTGAAAATTAATTCAGCGGAATTATTATTTATTATTATTTCCCTGTTTATAAATTTTATATTAAAGAATTCAGGAATGTCTTTGTATCTATTTCTCTTAGACGTAAAAAACGGCAATTTAGTTTCCATACACATAGCTATAACTATCGCATCCCTAATAGTGTTTCCTGAAATTTTTTTATTTATTGTTTTAATCACTTCTCCGATCCCTGGCGAATATCTGAATGGAATTCCTAATATATTGATTTCAGACATTGAAATTTTTGCTTTTTCTATTTCTTTTTTGTCTTTGCATAAAGAAAAGATCTCCGCTGCATTGATAACTGAAGTATAGCATCTGTCAAAGATCTGCAAACACTTTTGCAACAATGTTTCATCGCTAACGTGTAAATTTTTTAAATGCTCTGCAATAATATCCGTATCCAAAAAAATTTCATATCCACCCTTCATTAGTTTAAGATATTTTATAACTAATTGTAATTACTAAAGCTTTCAAAGATTCAGCAAAATAATGCTTTTGCAGCTTTTTCAATTTTATTCCTGTAAGATTTGCCGGTCCGTGTTTGTATTGTATGTTATAATGAGAACCAGGCATGAGAGGGGTGATTATTGGTTGTGAAGAAAATCGGATCCTACTGAACAAATATCTATTCTACGTTACCCAGAAAATCTATTTTATTATCCTTCTTAAGAGTGACTATTGCCTTTTTCCTGTCTGCCCTGTATCCTTCAAATCTTCCTTTCTTTGTCATTTGTGATTTCTTTTTCCCCTTTGCAACAAGAGTCCTGACCTTTGCAACTTTAACATTAAACTTTTTTTCAACAGCGCGGGCAATTTCTATTTTGTTGCATTTGATTCCAACCTCGAAAGAATACTGATTAAGTGAATCCTGCATGGCAGTATTTTTTTCAGTGATAAGTGGTCTTACTAAAATTGTTTTCATAAGAATTTAAAACTTTTCTTTAATTTGTCAGACTTTTACATAACGAATCTACAGCTGACTTCTGCAATAGAATTAATTTATTGTTAAGAAGATCATACGTTGCAGCTTTATCAGAAATGAGCACATTTAATTTTTCAAGGTTTCTCCCGGACTTATAAACATTATCATTCTTCCCGGAAACAAGCAATAAAGTTTTTTTATCATCAATCTTCAAAGATGTGAGAATATGTAATAAATCCTTTGTCTTCGGAGCTTCAAATGTAAAGTCCTCTATAATCATAATTTCATTCTCTTTCGCTTTCAAACTAAGCGCGCTCTTACGGGCAAGCCTGGCTGCCTTTTTCGGCATGTTCAGCTTATATGTGTGAGGTATTGGACCGAATACAGTTCCGCCTCCCACCATAATCGGCGACCTGCTGGTTCCCTGCCGTGCTCTTCCTGTTCCCTTTTGCCTGAAAGGCTTTTTACCGCCTCCTCTTACTTCACTCCTGCCCTTGGTTTTATGGGTTCCCTGTCTTTGATTGGAAAGATAAGTTCGAACCGACTGGTAAATCAAATGGTGGTTCGGTTCAATTTCAAAAACTTCAGCCGGCAGACTGACTGTCTGTCCTGAATCGGTACCATCAAGCTTAAAAATTTTTAATTCCATACTAATTTTTATAAATTTCTACTAATCCTGTCTTTGCTCCCGGAATAGCGCCTTTGATTAATATTAAATTCGAATCTTTGAATATTCTGACCACTCTGACATTTCTAACTGTAATTGTATCATTGCCCATTCTCCCTGCCATTCTTTGACCTTTGAATACTCTTGAAGGGTATGAGCTTCCGCCAATAGAGCCAGGCGCTCTTTCCCTGTCACTTTGCCCGTGTGTTCTTACGCCACCGGCAAATCCATGTCTCTTAACAACACCCTGGAAACCTTTTCCTTTTGAAGTACCTCTCACCTTTACAATATCACCTTCATTAAATATATCAACTTTTATTACATCACCCGCATTTAAGCTTTCCGAACTAAAATCTCTTATCTCTTTTAAGTGACGCAAAACCGGAACCTTAACTTTTTTAAATTTTCCTACCATTGGTTTAGTCGAATTCTTTTCCTTCTTCTCCTGAAATCCAAGCTGAATGGAATCATAACCATCCTTATCTTTTTTTCTTATATGAGTTATATAACATGGTCCGGCTTCAATTACAGTGCAG
>JBBSDT010000362.1:0-3457 GCA_038240405.1 Ignavibacteria bacterium | reverse complement strand
CGCGTTGCGAAGCAAGGCGGGTGATGGATCTCCAATCAACATTCAAGACAGCAAAGTCTCAGTTTGAGTGAATAAAAATATAATTTCAACATGAAATTAAATAAAAAATATAAAATCACATTAAACATTTTCCTTAATAAATCTCTTTATCTCTGATCTATCCTTATGGATGAAACAATAACAAAAAATATTATAAAAGCACATTACTTCGGCGAAAGGTCGGCAACCGACTACCTCGTTGAATACAAAAACATTCTTGAAATTCTAAATGATCATGTTGAGCGAAAGGGAAATCAGGTATATATAACTTTTTATGATGATGATGAAAAAGCTGAGACATTAACATATAAAGAATTTGCAGGCAAATCCTTCAGGCTTGCCAACTATCTTTTGCACAATGGAATCCGGAAAGGGGACAAAGTAGCTACTTTTTCGCATAACCATATAGATACTGTAGTGCTGTATTTTGCATGCTGGATAATGGGAGCAGTAGTAGTTCCAATCAATGTAAACGAGGATGAAAATCGTGTGAAATATATTTTGGAGAACTCAGGCACAAAAATTATCTTCACGAGACATTTGTATTTACAAAAGCTGAGCAATATCTCAAATCCGGACAATATAAATGTGATAAATTTTGATACTTTCCAGTTCGATGACTTATCGGAAGAATTAAGCTTTGATGAAAGTTATAAAGCTGATAAAGAGGATGAATGCTTAATTGTTTACACATCCGGGACGACGGGCAATCCGAAAGGCGTGGTTTTAACTCAATATAACTTAATGTCGGATGCACAGGCAATTTCTAATTGGCATAATCTTCATAATGAAGATGTGATGATGTGCGTGCTGCCAATTCATCACGTTAATGGTACAGTGGTAACTATTATGACTACCATGTTTTATGGCGGGAAGTTAGTGCTTAACCGGAAATTCCAAACTGAATCCTTTTTTAAGAGACTTCAGGATGAGAAAGTAAAAGTTGTTAGTGTTGTTCCGACCCTTCTTCAGTTTCTTCTTCATTCGAATGAAGAAATAAAGAATTATGATTTAAAACATTTTTCCCATTTAATTTGCGGAGCCGGTCCGCTGACATGTGAGCTTGCAAGAAAATTTGAAGATACTTTCGGATTGCTGATCGCACATGGGTATGGATTATCTGAAACAACATGCTATTCGTGTTTCATTCCCATAGACCTGAATAAAGAGGAACATTTACAATGGCTGAATGAATTCGGATTCCCTTCAATTGGAATTCCAATAGAATGTAATGAAATGGAAATACAAAATGAAAAAGGTGAAGCTCTCTCCGAAGATGAAAAAGGTGAAATCGTTATAAGGGGACACAATGTTATGAAATATTATTTTGACAGCGATGAAATAAATCGTAAGACATTTGAATTCGGATGGTTTAGGAGCGGAGACGAAGGTTTTTTCAAGTATGATAATAACGGTAAGAAATATTTTTTTATTACCGGAAGAATTAAAGAGCTTATCATCCGAGGGGCAGTTAACATTTCACCGCTGGAAGTTGATGAAGTAATTTGTTCATGTCCCTTTGTAAAATCGGGAATAGCAGTTGGGTTTGATAATGACTGGTATGGTGAAGAAGTCGGAGCGCTTATAATTCCGGATGAAGCATTTGTTAATCATCCTGATAAAGAAAAACTGAAAGAAGAAATAATTTCATTTTGCAAAAAACACCTGCCTTTTTTTAAAACTCCGAAAGTAGTAGTATTTAATGACTCTATTCCCGTCACCTCTACAGGAAAATATCAGAGAAATAAAGTGAAGGAGCTTTTTAAAGAATGGAAAACAGTTCAGTTTAAGGAAAAGTAATGCATGTCTTCGCATAATAGAAAAAAGTAAGTAGCCCGACTAAAGCCTTCAATTGATAAAATAAAATTTCACAAGAAACTTGTCATTCCGGCAATCTTCAGGCCGGGGCACCCTCTGGGTCATCCAATCAGCTCTTAAATTAGAATTTCCGGTAAGATAAAGATTCTAAAATTCTTCGTCGCATGATCATAAAGATATATTTGTATGCTGACTCAAGGTTGATTGGATCCCTGCCTAAAGATTGCCGGGATGACAGGTATGAGAGAAGAGAAGATGATAACTATTAAGCCACCAATACCCAATACTCAATACTCAATACTCAATACTCAATACTCAATACTCAATACTCAATACTCAATACTCCTTCATCTCTTCCACTTCAAAAACCCTGACGCCTTCCGGTGGGTTCATTACCGAGAACGAAATACACTTAATCATCTGACCGATCTTAATAAATCCCAGCCTCTTAGATGTATCTCTTGTAGCAGGTATTAATTTAAATAACGCCAGCAACATCGAATACATAGGAAGCAGTAAGTACGGCCAGTAATGTCCCGGTCCCAAAACATACCATGGTCTTAAAAAAGTGGCATTCATTCCACTTTGCCGTATCAGCTCCTCGCCTTTAATCCGGACCTCGGCAAAACTTTTCATAACAGGAACCGGGTGGGCTACACTTAAATATATAAAATGTTTTACACCGGCTTTTTTTGCAGTGGGAACAGCCTGTTCAATAGAGACCAGATCGATCTTCTTAAATTGATCCTGTTTACCCGGTCCGGGATGTCGGACACCTATTAAATGTATAAAGGTATCACATCCAATAACACTTTTTTCATAAGTTTCTCCTTTTAAAGCATCTCCGTATATGATATTGCACCCGTCCGGAAGCTTACTTGTGGATTTGCTTCGGACGAGTGCATTTACCTCAAACCCTTCTTTAATCAAAGCAGGAATTACTCTGCTTCCGATATAACCTGTTCCCCCTGTGATAAAGACTTTCTTTTTCACCTTCTCATTTTACTTATAAAATAAATTATCAATGAAACAACAATACTGATTATTATTGAAGTTACAATTGGGAAATAAAAAGTAAAGTTCTCTTTCTTTATTGTAATATCTCCCGGAAGCTTTCCAATAAAAGGGATTTTATCGGAAAACAGTATCACCGCACCGGCAAATGCGATTATTAAACCTATTATAATTAAGATCTTTCCGAATGGCTGGATATTTTCCATTTATAAACAATATTGAATTAAAATGAATAAACGTGAGCAGTGTGTAAATCCATTGAGATACGTTTTCAATATTAGTAATTTGTTTTAAACTTACAATAATTAATTTTAAACAACTTAAAAATCGATGAAAGAATTTGATGTAGTTGTGATAGGAAGCGGACCTGGGGGATATACTACAGCGATAAGAGCTTCCCAGCTTGGATTTAAAACTGCCATAATAGAAAGGGACAGGCTTGGAGGGATTTGTCTTAATTGGGGCTGTATTCCTACAAAAGCGCTCCTGAAGAATGCCGAGCTTCTGAACGGAATGAAACATTTAGCTGTTTATGGCATAACTGTTGATAATGTTAAGTTTGATTTTGAAAAAATAATAGGCCGCT
>JBBSDT010000361.1:0-3477 GCA_038240405.1 Ignavibacteria bacterium | reverse complement strand
ATTTCGATATTATGCTCTAATACTTTGTCATAAAATAAATTCTTTGTTAAGCTGTAAATTAAATTGAAATTATTTTCTTCCTGGTTTGCATCTTTTATTAACTTATAAATATTTCGCGAGATTCTTAAAAACTCAAGTATAAAAAGAAATTCATTTGAGCTTATAAAATATCCTTCTATTTTCATTTTATTGATAGAAGTTCGTATGTTTGTCAATCCATATAAGGGCAATCCACCTTTTAAGTTAAGAATCTCCTTCATCTCTACAACTTTATTTAATTCAGTATCAAGCTTTTCAATGTCAGTATAAAATTCCAGCGCATCACATTTTTCAATTCCAAAATCGGAAAAGGTATGGAATTTTATGCGGCTGACAATTCTTTCAAATTCTAACTTAGCTTTGGTTTCCTTTATTTGCATTAATCTAGAGAATATTTTTAGGCTGGAGTATCAATAGCATTAGACAAGTAAATTTAATTAATTTTTTCACATCTAGCGGTTAAAAATAATATGGTTAAGTTCTTCATAAAAGCCTTTAGCATTTGGCAAAAATTGCTTAAGGTAATCATATACTTCCGGGGCGATACCCTTGATTCCAGAATATAATTTTGATTGAGCTACGGTCTCTTTACTAAAAAAGTTAAAAGTATCTGTTGTAAATATCAGAAACAAACTTGCTATTACAAGCCCTTTAAACAATCCAAGTATTACTCCCAAAATCTTATCAAAAGACTTGGTGACAATATTTATTCTGGAGATCTTTCCGGCTGCATATACTAAAAGAAAGTAAGACAGTGCAATTATGAATATAAATGAAATAATACTGATTAATTTTGGCTCCAACTTCAGAAAAGCAAAAAATGTTGTTAGCTTATCATTGTACCGGGTGGCCAGGAAGAGTCCGGTAATTATGCCAATCAGAGAAAATATACTTCTGATTAATCCGTTTTTTAATCCAAGCAACGTTGGGATTAAAAGTAAGATTAAGATTATTATATCGAGTAGATTCACATTGTTAATTTGGTAAGGTAAGGCAGACTGAGGATTATAAAAGGGTATTTTTCTTGGGTCAGGATAACTTGCTTTTTACAATTTCCTGAATGATCTTACCGTCAATCTTACCTTTTAATTGCTTCATCACTTCACTCATAACTTTTCCAAAATCTTTTTGTGATGTAACTCCTGCATCGGATAAAATTTTAGCAATTATTGTTTCTGCTTCTTCCTTAGTCATCTGTTTAGGAAGGTATTCATTAATTATTTCAAGCTGGGATTGTTCCTTGTCAACAAGATCCTGTCTGCCGGCATTACTAAACAGTTCGATAGATTCCCTTCTCATTTTTGCCTGCTTGCTGAGGAGCGTTATTTCTTCCTCCTCGGTCATTTCGCGATTCATTCCCGATTTGTCCATTTTTAAAATTTCGGCGCGAATGGAGCGTAATGTATCTGTTCTGGTATTATCCTTAGCTTTTAAGGCGGAATTCAGATCTCCATTAACTTTATTTTTTAAACTCATACTTTACAGATTATTGGATGAAAATTATTGCAATGTTCCTTTACAAATCCTATTTGTATTTTAATTAAGAGTAACCCGGTATCTTTCGGATTCGGTATTATATTTTGATTTTGGATAATCATTTTTTAGCCTGTCAAATAATTTCTTCGCATTTACAAAATCGTTTGCTCTGTAATAATCTTTAGCCGCATAAAAAACGTATTCATCAACAAAAGGATTATCTTTTTCCATCGAGGAGGTTTTTTCAAATTGTTTAGCAGCTTCAGTATAATTATTTCTAGCTTCATATATACCTGCAATTCCTGCAGATGCCGATACTTTCAAAAGCTTGTTGCTTCCTGAATAATCTTTATAATATTTTTCCGCTTTATCAAAGTCTCTTAAAGCATAATATGAATTGGCAAGCATAATTTTTGCATTCTCCCCATTTTCTGTCGAACCATATTCGTCTACAATATACTGAAGGCCTTTTGAAACACCCAAAGAATCTCCATTTATTGCCTGCTGGAAATTATTAGCGCTGTAAACCCCCCGGATTTTGCCCAGTTCTATTGCGGCAATTTCATTATTTGCTTTTCTTTTGTTTACAAATAAAATTACTCCTGCAATAACAATGATTAAAATTGTTAATGCAGTGTATACATTCTTCCTGTTCTTTTCGAAATAATTAATTGACTTATAATATACAGACATTAATTTTTCTTCTGTGTGATGTTGTTGTTTAGCCATTAAATAATGTTATTCTTAGTTATATTTATCAAACCTCCAATATAAGTATACTGAATTATGAATTAAAGGGATATTTGTATGTAAAAAAGACACGTTTGAATTAAATTTTAACTTCAAGTTTCAGATCAGGCAAATAAAAAAAGCCGGCAGAAAAATTTTCTACCGGCTTTAAGAAAATTGCTATTTATTTATAAGTTAAATTTCACTCCACCTGTTAATTGTATTCCGTTATTCTTAAGAGTCTGTGTAGTAGCGTTTTTTAAGATATTTGAAAGCCCGATGGAATAGGCACCTTGAACGAAAAGATTTGTTTTTAATCCTACTTTAAAATCCAACCCTGCACCAAACAACAGTCCAAAATCAATAGATTGGAAGTCAGAGCTGATGTCAGATGTTTGAGTTATCGCTCCGGTTACCTCTTGATTAGCAGCCACCTGAATGCCTAAAACAGGTCCGCCAATAACATAAGGCTTTACTTCAGTTAAAGGAAATTTTACTTTTAGTAATACTGGAAATTCTATATAACTAAGCTTGTCTGTTGCTGTAACGGCAGCACCTGTAACCGTAGCACCGGTAAAAGTAAATCCCTTTTGGTTATATCTAATTCCGGATGTAATGCCAATAGTTGGTGTTAAACCGATATCAACTATACCACCAATTATTATTCCGGTTCTTGTCGAAGTGGTAAAATCAGGTGTTACACTTACGTTTGCAATATCAACTCCACCCTCAATACCCAAACCAAGCCTTACCTGAGAGTACGATATCTGAGAAATTATTAATAATGTGAACAATGCTAAAACAGTTTTTAAAAGTTTCATTTTTTTCGTTTAATTTTTTAAATGATTTAGGGAAAAAGTATTTGGATCTTAATATTTGAAGAATTATTACTACAGATGGATGCAAAAAATAGCAATAAAATGAAAGCGGGATTAATTTTTTTCAATTATTTTTTATCTCTTTTCTAAGTTTTTACAAAATACGAAAATGCAAAATCATATACAATTACATTCACGAGTTATTACCTCTTTTTAATCTTTTTAGATAATAACGGTATTTTATTTTTCTTTTTTAGTCCGATTTATATCTTTGAACAGAATCCTAACATCATTTAATCTCAATTCAATTATATTTATATTTATCAAACTATGGAAGAAATGAATCAAAAACAGGAACATTCGCACTTTCCGGAAGACCTGGATGCGCCTGTTATTACTAAAAATAATTATTTCT
>JBBSDT010000360.1:0-3486 GCA_038240405.1 Ignavibacteria bacterium | reverse complement strand
AATTGTATTGAATTTATATGTAAAAGATTTATTTTGAGTTTGTTTTATATAATCAATATTTCTAATTTTGTTTAATTAAATCAATTTAATGAAAACAATATTTTCAGTATTAATAATAATAATTTATACGACTTTATCTTTTTCACAGAATGCATCCACTTATTTCCCATCAAGCGCCGGTTATAAATGGTTTTATAAAAACACTCCTCTTGATTCATTAAATAATCCTGTCACTACACAGGCAACATATCAGGTGGATTCATTTGCTGCCATTCAGAATTACCAGGGGCTCCAGGCAAGCGTGGTTCTTTCTAAGAAAGGTTTAACCAGCATAAATCAAAACTCGCCTTATCTGGATACAAATTATTATAATTTTCAGTCTACTAACGGATATTATTATCTTAATATTCTGAGCCTTATAGGTTCTGTTCCGTTACTGGATTCGATAACTTTTGTAAATTTTTTAAGGTCATTTGAAGCATGGTACAACACATATCGCTTTTCACAAAACGTTAACAGCAGCTATACAATTTTCTCAAGAGATACTACTATAACTGCTGATACTCTGACACTGCCTCTGAGACTCTCAGCTACCGGTAAAAGATTAAATGACCAGACTATTTCAACTGTCAACGGTAATTATCTTGCCAAAAAGTTTTTGATCACCTTTACAATCAGTTATGGTCTTTTACCACCGATATTATACATACCAATCGTTACAAGACCTGATACAACATACATTGCACAAAATGTTTGGAAAGTTAAAGAGGTAATGCCTTCAACAAATGTTGACCTCACTACTTTAGGTTTTCCAATTGCCTTTACAATACCCGGCACTTTAACTGAGTTAACACCAAGCACCACAGGTATTATTAATCATACGAACAATTCAGCCAACGAATATAAGTTGTTTCAGAATTATCCTAACCCGTTTAATCCGGTTACAAGGATAAATTTTCAAATTCCGTCTGGCTCCTTTGTAAAATTAACCTTATACAATTCACTTGGCATGGAAGTAAAAACAATGGTAAATGAAATGCTGGCTCAGGGCAATTATAACATCAATTTTAACGGTGAGAACCTTTCGAGCGGAATATATTTTTATAAGCTGGAATCGGAAAGTTTTTCTGAAACAAAAAGAATGATCCTGCTAAAGTAAATTAATAGAAGTAAATTTAGATCATAAATTAAAATTCAGAGCAGATGAAATGTTTTTACGTCTGCTCTTTTTTATTGGCTTAGATAATTATTTTACTAACGAATCCAACAAGGGGTGTAAATTATTTTTCTTAATATCAGTTAATCCACTTTCGTTGATCATTGAGGTTATCTTATCCACGATAGTTTTTTCAATTTTCTCTTCCGGAACCTTTAAGAGGTCATTTATTAGTATAATCATGTTGTTATAAGCTAAATCATTATCCGGTGAAATTTTAAGTGCATTTGAATAATCAAGAAGAGCCTTATCCTGAATGTTCATTTTAGCATATGTAAGTCCCCGGTTAATGTAAGCATTCGTATACTGGGGATAATATTCTATGGCTTTGGTATTATCAGTTATGGATTGATCATAGTGTCCAAGGTCTAATTGTGCCAACGCTCTTTTAAAATATCCGTCTGCAAATTCCGGATTTAGCTCAATCGTTTTGTCTAGATCCAGTATCGCTTTTTCATATTTTTTATTATCCAGGTATGCTACACCCCTGTTGTAGCAGGACATAATGTCATCCGGCTTTATCTCTAAAGCTTTAGTGAAATTAAAAATAGCCAGGTCAGGATCCGCTTCCGGATTCTTCGTGTTACTGTAGAACAAACCAAGCTGGTAGTAGGCTGCCTGATAATTGTTGTCCAGCTCCAGGGTTTTTGTAAAATCAATAATTGCTCTGCTGTAAAATTTATTCTGATAACATGCCAGACCCCTATTAAAGTATGCCTGTAAATATTTTGAATTTGAATTTATCACCCTGGTATAATAATCAATTGCTTTGATGTAATTTCCTTCTTCATAGCTTGAAAACCCGATCTTAAAATATTTATCAATATCTCCGCCATATTCATCTGCTAATGCAACTGATGAAGTAGTCTTTTGAAGAAGTATATAAGGAGCTATTTCAACATTATCCAGGGAAGGCTCCTTATTAAGGAAATCGAGTAGTTCCGGATCTGAAATATATTTATTTAATAAAGGTTTGTTTTTCAAAAGTTCTGCTTTTCGATTATCATCGGATTTTTCATATTCCTCAATAACTTTTAGGAGGTTTTCGTTATTCCTGGAATAATGATCAGTAAGATCGGAGTGAAATTCCTTCCACCTGAATTCAAGGACATTTAGCTTAACAAGAATTATGTCCTCTATACTGATATCCCTTGATGTGCTAAGAATTCTTTGAAGCTGAATATTATTTAACAGACGCTTTATCGTCCTGGGATTATAACACGCATCTGCAATTATAAAACCATAACCCTTTAATTCTTCAGATATTGCAAGTCCCGGAATAAAATGTTCGATTATATCTTCCTTGCTCAAAGGAGGAATTCTAAATGGGACCTGAATGATTTTATCAAGATAATTTTTAGCAAAGGTTTCTGATTTGTCACCGTATTTTTGTATAAGTCCGTTTTCAATAACTTTTACATCTGTCCCGATTACAAATACCGTCAGAGGAACATTAAGAAATAGTTTTATTGCCTCGAGAATATCCAGCGCTTTTTCCGGAAGACAACGGTCAAGGTCATCTATATAAACAACCAGTCTTCCTTCTTCGCCAACAAAATCTGTTGCAAGCTTTCTGAATTCATCTTCAAACTGGCTTATTAATTCCAATGTTTTTCCTTCCGGCTCTTTTAAAAGTTCTGCCGGCAGTAACTTTGAAAGATTATCTGTTCCTTTTTTGGAATTTGAAAGCACCTGTGAAAGTAAGGGTAATATCGCCAGATAGGGACTTGCTATGCTGGCTCCGATATTTACAGCAGTTCTACCCAATCCGAGCCAGTTTATTCTTTTAAGAAGATCTACTGCTTTATCTTTTACGGTCTGAAGAGTTGTTTTGTCATTTTCGATTTCTTTAAGTATGGAATGTATTAATGCAACTCTGAGATCCTGAGCTTTATCAAACTTCCACGCATTAAACCAGACAGTTTTAACTTTAATATCTGTTTTTGTTTCCAGGTCGTTTTCCGTCAGTCGCATAAGGCTTGTTTTCCCGGAACCCCATTCTCCAAAAACGCCTACTGTTAAAGGTGTTTCTGAATAAAGTATAATTCCTACAAGGGCATCGCTCAAAGTTTTGAATTGTAAAGAATCCTCAACCTGTTTTTTTACTTCATTATCTGTTAGCATGATTTCAAATTAATTTTATATAAGAAGCTTGCACAGTTTTGCGAGATTTTCAGAATTCTGATTAATTAAATCTTCTCCCTTAAGCTTCAGAACTCTGATATTAGTAGCCGATGCGTCATCCATATTATCATTACCTATATCTAATT
>JBBSDT010000359.1:0-3490 GCA_038240405.1 Ignavibacteria bacterium | reverse complement strand
TTAATCCAGCTCCAAAGCTCGGACCGGTAAAAATTCTATCATCTTTGTTTTCATTACTAAACTGATAACCTCCTCTTAAATATACAAGCTTGTTAAAATTATATTCAAGACCAAGATTATAGTCATCTGTGGAAAAGCTGTTGTTTTGGAAAGTTCCATGAGCTACCAGATTATTTTTTTTATCCAGTCTGAAATCATAACTTAATCCCAGAGATAGAGCTGTGGGTAGTTCGAAATCGGAAAGCGTAATTGATCTCGGCTGGCTGGTTGAACCAGATGGAGTTCCCGGAGGCTGAAAAAACTGTTCCAGGTCCGGACCGGAAAAGGTCATGCTAGGTCCTAAATTCTTAAGCGCCACTCCGAATTGAAGACCTGACCCTATTACATTGTATTGCAAGCCAAAGTCGAATGCAATGCCACTCGCAGTTTCCCTGCTGATTTTATTATAAATTAATTTTGCAGTTGTACCAAATGTTATTCTATCGGTCATTGCTCTGGCAAAGGTTAAACCTGCGGTCAAATAAGTTGGAGAATAAGTCTCTCCTGTTCCATCTGGGTTATTGACAGTAGTAACCGGGATGTCTCCGAAGTTTAAGGATTTGATGGAAACACCAAAAGTACCGATATTTGAAAGCTTATAAGCGCCTGCAAAATAATTTACATTTATATCGGCAATATATATTTGGTTGGAAAAAAGAGCTTCTCCTGTTTTTGATTCTATATTTGCAAGTCCGGAAGGATTCCAAAACAAAGCATCTAATCCTGAAACGGATGCAAGATTCGAACCACCTAAGGAAGTGCTTATTGACCCCACCGGAATTAACAATTCTCTTGCTGAGGAAAGCCCGTATTTATTTTTGGGCCCGGCAAACAAGCTAACGTTAATTACAAAAATTATTAAAAATATGTAGAAAATTAACTTTTTCATTTTTTTCTCCTTATAATAAACTTTATTTTATTATCATGCCTGCTGAAGGTTCAACAGGCATGAATAAATTAATTAGAATGTATCAATTCTTTCTTGTGGTGTAAATATAGCAACCTTCAAAGTTTTTACTCCGATACTTCCTGCATCAACGTAAATAATATACATTCCACTTGCTACAGGAATATCGTTAGCATTTTTCAAATCCCATTTTTCTAATGAATTATTAGGATCAGAGTTATCTCTATCTATTCTTTTTACCATAACTCCATCCAAAGTATAAATTAGTATTTTGCATTTACTTGGAAGATGATTGATATAAATAAATCTATTGAAAGGATCTGTTTCTAAACGGGTACCACCGTAATAAGGATTCGGGAATGCTTTTATTTGTGCTAATTCTCCCTTCGCATTACTTTGATTTCCAATATCTGTACCCTTAATATCCCAGGAATATTTAACCGGATAGCCGGGCACAAAATCAGGTCTCGTAATTCTATAAGGCGAAATATTAAGTTTATCGCCATTAGACCAATGTAACGGAACTCCATTTACTTCTTTTACTCTTGGTAACCAGGCATACATCACATCTAATGCAGGAAATCCAGAAGCCGGGTTTCCTAATCCAGGATTTTTTGTAGTATAATTAGTATTTGGTGCAGGATCATAGTTTGATGCAAAGATATAAGTAAAATGATACCCACCTAAAGTAGTAGTATCAGGGTTCCATGTGCCATCATTATCTGCATCCATAAATCCAACATTCAATTGGCGTGGTGCTCCGGCGCTGGAATCTAATTCATCTATAGCAAATACACTAAACGGTATTTCAACCATATTATTATAAGGTGTGTTCGTATAGCTTGTATCAGTTGGAACAAACCTGTATGCCATCGAATTTTGTCCAAATACTATTTGAATTTTTCTTAATGGACCTCCTGTCAATATAGGACTTGTTGGAGAGACTTGCTGGAAGAAAGATCCATTTGCTTTAACTTTTGAAGCATTATTTCTAAACGTGCCTACAGTTGGGAAGCTCATTCCAAGGCTTCTGCTTTCAAATTGTCTTATTGAAATTATCTTGGCTCCGCTGTGAATTTTTGTCGTATCGGGAGCTGTAAACCAGGCATTAGCAGGAGGATCGTAGGTCCATGCTTTTAGTCTGGTATGGAATCTGTGTCCGCTTGTATCCAGACCTCCATTTTCCGGGTCTCTTACTACTCCTGAATCTTTTACTAATTGATTAACGATGATAAATCCATTAACGGTCTTAGCAGTATCCTGTAATCCGGTAAAGTCAGCTACATTTTGCAGTACTGTTTCCGTAGCCCCGTTCATTACCCGCGTTAGTGTCCAGTTTGGAGTTGTAGTAGTTCCACCAAATGTGGAAGTATAAGTTGCGGTTACTAATTTTAAGGGGTCAACCACAATGGGCATTACACCTAAATCTCTCTGATTAGTATAAATAGTATCACCTACTCCATAAGTTACAGAAGATCCCAGAGTTAAATTTTGGGGTATTATCTTTTTTATATTAGCTGAAGTTATTGGAGTTTCATTTACTTTTGGAGCTGATGTAGGTCCGCCTAAAGAATCATAAAAATATGATGTAACAACAAAATCATATTCCGATCCGTTAGAGATAAATGAATTATTAATATTATCCTTATCTATTACTAAATACCTGGAAATTCCATTGTCCGACCCTTTTTGCACGGCATAGTAAACGTAAGTTCCAAAAGCTGCACTGAATACACTATCTAATATATCCGTAATACCATCTTTTTTATCAAAGGTAGCTATTAATACTCTGTCTGCCTCATCAGAGCCGCTTGTACCCGTTCTAATTTGATAAACATTATAACCCTGGAATCTATAATAGCCGTGTGTTAGTCGGTTTGGAATTAAAATTTTCTCAGCAGTATCACTCCAGGAAATATAAATCTTTCCATTACCAGGAGCGTAAACATTTGTCGGCACTACAGGCGCCGGAGGCGGAACCTGAAAATTGGCATCGAATATTCTTTGCGCTAATGCATCAGTAGAACGCAATGATTTCACACTTTGTATATTAGAGGAACCTCTTGCTATAACCTGAGCTACAACAATATTCTGTGTATCTCCGGGATTCATGGTAAAAGGTCCTGTGCATTGAATAAATCTTCTGTCATTTTGCCCGGGTTGAAGCCAGCCGGTTCCTGCAACAGGATCGCCACTAAAACATTTTACTGCAGTATCACCGTTTAGAGGATTAATCCAGGAATCTCCGGCTCTCCATTTTCCTACCAATACTCTGTAAGTTTCGGTATTTGTTAAAGGATCGGAAGGTTGCGGGTTTCCATTGTTGTAATAATTAAATACTGTTAAGCCTATATCTTTGAATCCATGTTTTACAATATAGTTATTACTTCCCGGTGGGCTATAATAGGAAACTGAATCGGTAGGAACGCCGGTTTGAACTGCTGCTCCCCTAAAAAAATCGAATCCAACAGCGGGAGGAGCCGAACCATATACACCATCATTGTTAGTTGCGTTATAAGTATACCCTAAATTAAGATTTGTATC
>JBBSDT010000358.1:0-3506 GCA_038240405.1 Ignavibacteria bacterium | reverse complement strand
TGTCACAAAATTATCCTAATCCATTCAATCCATCTACAAAGATAGATTATGAAATACCATATGAGGGACGGGTAAATATAATATTGTATGACATGTCAGGAAAAGAAATTTCCAGCTTGGTGAATGAAGTAAAGTCTGCGGGATATTATACAGTGCAACTAAATGCAAGCAATTTATCGAGTGGAGCTTATTTCTATAAAATTTTTGTGCAAAGTGGAATTGAAAACTTCACTTTGACTAAATTGATGACTGTGATAAAATAGGAGTAAAGATATTCAGGTTAGTAATAAAAAGGCTGAGGGAAGAAATTCCTTCAGCCTTTTATTTTATAGGTTAACATATTAAACCACGGGTATGGTTCATAAACTCATCTACCGTCCACCGGGGAGTCTCCGCAAACGATCAAATACAATTTTACTGTTGTATTATTTGCGGGACTCAGCGGAAGCATTTCTGAATTGTAAAAAATCCGTCAGCCTTCTCCTCCTAATTACCCTTTGTTCCCGTTCCCATGATAGCATGCCAGCGAAATTCAAAACGATCATTTTTATTAAACCGTTGTATCGAATCGAAGATTGCAGATTTAATTTTCTCGCCACTTTCAGGACCATTTTTTCTAATTGCTTCTACTACAGGCATCTGAGCTTCTGAAGCAAATTTCCAGTAATGCTCCGGGGAATTGAAAACTACAGTGCCATACAAATCGATTTCACAAACATCCATTAGGCCGGCTCTTTTCAAAACAGCAGATAATGAACCCTTCTCAGCAAATCTGTATGGTCCCGGATCTCCAACTCCGGAAGGAACAAAATCGACCTGATCTGAAAGAACTTTTCTTATTAAAAAACCTGCTTCATTATTTTCCGGCGCGCCCCAGCCGGATGTAACAATTCCTGACCCGCTCTTCATCACTCGAAATACTTCTTTCAATGCTTTATCATTGTCAGAATAGAAAAGCATACCGTTGCGGGAAATCGTAATATCAAAAGTTTCGCTTGCAAAAGGAAATTTATTTCCATCATAAAGAAGCGTTTCATAATTCTTCAAGCCTCTTGCTTTAGCATTTTTATTTGCCGCATTTACCATTTCTTCAGAAATGTCGATTCCGGTCACTTTGCCCTTTACAGCCAAAGCAGCAACCGATAAGCCGGGTTCACCTGCACCTGTCCCGATATCTAATATGATATCCGAATCTTTTATATTAGCAAGTTCAATGATTTTTTGACCGATTGGCTCATGCCACTTCATCAAAAAATCATTCCATTTCTGCCATCCATGGGATGCTTTGTTCCAGAAAATCCGTTGCTCGTTAACACGCTTGTCCTCCGGGCTTGATGAGTTCATATATTATATAAATTATTATTAATAATAAAAAACTATTTAGATATTATCACATTTTATTTACTACCGGCAGCAGCACCTTTCGAAATTCCCAAGCGGTGGAGTAGTCTTGTAATTTTTTTTCTTTGTGTCTACGTGCCTTCTATGTAAACTTACCTTATGCACCTTTCTTAAGTAGAGCCTAACTTCTTTAATGCTATTATTTCCAAAAGATTGAGCTAGACTATTGAAAATGTTAAAAATTTCAACACAGAGTCACAGTCACAGAGTCACAGAGAAAAAATCGTATGTAGATAATTTACAGAATTTGTTAAAAGTAGAATCTCTGTGTCTCTGCGGTCTCTGTGTTGAAATATACGTATCCTATTTGAAGCCTTCGCTCTTTCTTCATGCGAGAACTCTGCGAAGCTCATACATTACCGGTTGCAAATCAGAATCCACAGGATAATATATTTATATATTTTAAACATATTAAATGAATTATTTTTACATAAGCATTTCTTAGACACACTCTATTTGTTATGAATGAAGCAGTAGTATTCTTATCCCGCTTACAATTTGCACTGACAAATATCTTCCATTATTTTTATCCACCCTTTTCTATCGGACTTGGAGTATTCCTTGTTATCTTTGAAGGAATCTATCTCAAAACAAAAAATATATTGTGGCTGCAGATTACCCGTTTCTGGACAAAAATATTTGCATTAACTTTTGTGATCGGAGTTGCTACAGGCATACCAATGGAATTTCAGTTCGGGACTAACTGGGCAAATTACTCAAGATATGTGGGAGATGTTTTTGGAAGTGCATTGGCTGCTGAAGGTATTTTTGCCTTCTTTCTCGAATCAGGCTTTCTTGCAATTTTATTATTTGGTTCGGAAAAAGTTTCTAAAAAGCTACACTATTTTAGTACAATAATGGTTTGTCTCGGTGCGCATTTTAGTGCAATCTGGATTGTCGTCGCTAATTCTTGGATGCAAACTCCTGCCGGATTTGTAATTGCAAACGGACCGAATGGCATCAGGGCGGAAATCACTGATTTCTGGGCAATGGTTTTTAATCCTTCGTCTCCCATCAGATTGACTCATGTAATAATGGGCTGCTGGCTCGCCGGAGCTTTCTTTGTATTAAGCGTAAGCGCCTGGTATCTTCTTAAGAAAAAACATTTGCGTTTTGCAGAGGCTTCAATTAAAGTTGCACTAATATTCGCCGCCATGGTTTCAATATTTCAATTATTCATGGGAGGCGATAAAAGTTCGAGATCAGTATATGAGTACCAGCCCGCTAAGTTCGCTGCAATGGAAGGTCATTGGAAAAGCGGAACAGCTGCTGATTTGTTTATATTAGGTTATATTGATGAAAGCACAGGCGAAACAAAAGGACTTAAAATTCCCGGGATGTCCAGCTGGCTGATCGGTTTTGATTCCGATTTAAAAGTCAAAGGATTAGATTCCGTTGCAGTTGATGAAAGACCGCCCTTGCAAATAACTTTTCAAAGTTATCATATAATGATTTTTGTTGGCCTCAGCCTGATACTGTTGTCGGTAACAGGATGTTTTTTGTGGTGGAGAGGAAGACTCATCAATTCAAGATTCATTCTGTGGCTTTTTGTATTTTCAGTAGTGCTTCCTGTTATTGGAAACACTACCGGTTGGATAACAGCAGAAGTCGGCAGGCAGCCATGGATCGTTCAAAATCTTATGAGGACAGCTAAAGGAGTGTCGCCGAATCTCTCCGAACAACAATTGTATTTTTCCAATATAATGTTTTTCATTCTGTATCTGATGTTATTTGCAGTATTCGTTTATGTATTAAATGACAAGATCCAGCACGGTCCTGACGAGGTTGAAGAAGTAGAATCAGGAAAACCACTTTTCAGTTTGCCGGAAAAACTTAGAAATATCTTTCAGAAAAAAGGAAGCTGACTTATGGATCTGAATACTATAGTTCGTTTTAATATTTTAGATAATTCTAACTCTACCCTTATCTCCTTCCCAAGCCCCAGCTTGGGAAGAGGGAAAAGATAAAATTAAGAATATGTTTGGTTTAATAGTTTAGATAATTCCAACTCCACCCTTATCTCCTTCCCAAGCCCCAGCTTGGGAAGAGGGAAAAGATAAAATTAAGAATATGTTTGGTTTAATAGTTTAGATAATTCCAACTCC
>JBBSDT010000357.1:0-3506 GCA_038240405.1 Ignavibacteria bacterium | reverse complement strand
CAGATCAGTCACTTCGGCAACTGTGCGAATTGGATATAAAGAATACTTATCTTTTAGAACCTTCATGTTATTATCAAAGCGATCAACCCTAAGTCCTACATTAAAAATAAGATCTTTAAAGTTGAATTTATCCTGAATGTAGGCAGCAGAATAATTGGGTTGATAAGCTGCCATGTTTCTGGCAAAGTTTCCATTCGCATCTTTTTGAGTAAAGTAATCATCAAGACTGGGCTGACCTGTTAGGCGATTGCCAAGATAATCATAACCATAAGCCGAATAAAAATTTGAACCATTGTTTAATAATTCATCAGGGCTGAACATGCCTAAACTCAACATGCTTGGATCAATAGCATCTACATCAATAAAGTCAAGACCGTTAGGATCTAACCCTAAAAGTGCGCGAAGCGACTTATCAAAATATGCCTGATCGTCACCAACAAAAAGGCGATTATATTTTACTGTATCCAAGAACACCCCATAGTTGTCAACTACCGGTATAGGATTCTGAGTATCTAAAGTTTGAATGTGGCGGTTGGCTAACTGACGTGCTAACCCCCAAAGTCCGGTTCCACCAGCTCCTAACGGAGCAACAACATACCGGCGTTCAATTCTTTGTTCATACTCAAAACCGAATTCAATGGCGTGTTTGCTCTTATCACCTTTTCCCGGTTTAACGATATCAACGGAAGCATTTAGGGTAAAGTGGAACTGATCATTATTTCGTTTACCGTAAGCGGTTACAGGAAAGCCCGTGTTCCAAAACATTGAATAATCAGAAACGGTACTTATAGGAAGGTATCCATTCAATAAACCACCGGAGTTTGCTATGTCAAAAATATTTCGGTAGTAACCATTAGGGTTACTTCCTGCTAAATCAAAATATTGAGTGGTATAACTGGTGAGATTAGGATTCTGGGTTCCGGGTTCAAATCTTACCAATGTATCAAGATAGCCTGCTAATAGCCACCCTGTCAAATGAGTTGAAGTATCCGTTCCGTAAATATAGAGGGGTTCGCGATAGGTAGTAAATTTTCCAACATAACCATAGTCGAATGCATTGAACCCTAAACTAGCATCTTCAAATTTTTCAGTAAACTTGGTATAGTCAGCCTGGATAGAATAGTAGGCATTCTGAAAAACTGATGCGTTGTCTTTACTATTGGATGTAGGAAACCGTTGAGTAAAACGAATAAATCCGCGAAAGGTATTGTCATTGAAAGTTTCATTACCTTCTTTAAAATCAAGTAAGCTGCTGTTATAATCCCAATTAACAAATTTTGTTAGTTCCATATTTCCACCTATAGTTAAGTTAATGAAATTGCTTAAAGCAAAATCCAGTTTACCTGATAAGCGATAAGCATTGTCATTATCATTCAACCTGTATTTAGTGGTTTCAATATCATTAGCTGTTAAGAATGCGGCGCTGGGAACAAAACCGGTTGAATTAGGCGATGGAGTTAAGGGGTTCTGTTGCAAATTCAGAAGCACATCATCTTTCACTTTATACAATGAAACTGCAGAAGGAGATGCATCTCTGTTATGCTCAAATTCACCCGAAAGAAAGAAGCCAACCTTGGTTGAAGAAGAGTCAGTTCCTTTGTGCGTAGTAATAAAAGGACCAGAAAGATTTGCACTAACAAGATTATAACCGAAGGCATCCAAAAATTGTGAGGTCACTAATTCCAGTCCACCGCTATATTGTTTTGAAGGGCCGCGAGTAGTAATATTCACAATACCACCCAAAGCATCGCCATACTTAGCAGGAAGACCTCCCGTGATTACTGTTAACTGTTCAATAGCACTTTGAGGAAGATTAATAGCCGGGCCTCTTTGACCATTGCCGGTAACCTTCATTCCATCCACATAATATTGAGTAGCATCAGTACGAGCGCCACCTATATTCAACTTTTGTCCATCATCTTTTTGAAAAACCCCGGCAGTTAATGAAGCATAGTTAGTGGTTCCGCGCGTTGAGATGTGTTTGATTTCAGTTTTATCAAGAGTATTACCTGTGGAGGTAACATCCGGCTCTATCAGTTTTTCCGGAGCCACAATAATTTCAGGAAGAAGAGTCGCACTTACCTTAATAGCTACGTTTTGAAATGAAATTCTATCCGCCACGATTTTCACTTCCTGCATCTGCACGGGCTGGTATCCGGTGTACTGAATAATGAGCGTGTACGATCCGGGATCAATCGGCTTTATGGTAAAGTTTCCGCCATCATCGGTTTGTCCCAATCCTTTTTGTGCCCCGTTCAATTGAAGCACTATGGTAGCAAATGAAATCCCTTCGTGGGTTTTATCATCCGTAACCTTTCCCTGTAACTCACCAGTCTGTGCTAAAGTTTTTCCTGCAATGAAAACAGAAACTATGAGGAGAATGTATAGTTTTTTCATCCTGCTAATTTGGTTTGGTTCAAAAACGAAAGCGGCAAATATAACTTTGTAATTGTTTTCACGGAATAAAAGTATAGGCATTTTTCATGCTCGCACCCATTGTCATGCGGCTTTGACAAACTTTTGACAATCATGCAAGAGATGAAATTTTTCTCACGAGTACTTCAGCAATCTTTTTTTTCGACTCAAAACTTTTACCTGCTATGTGCGGAGTGAAAATCACTCTCTGTGTCTCAACCAGTTCCTGAAAAATTTTTCGCTCCGCAGAAGTGTGAGAAGAAAAGTTTTCATTCTCAAAAACATCGAGCGCCGCCCCCAACACTTTTCCGCTGAGGATGCACTGAAGTAATTCAGCGTGGCGAATGATTTTTCCCCGTGAAGTATTGATAAGATGAATCTGCTTTTGGAAGCGTTGCAGGTAATTCCCGATTACCATTCCTTGTGTTTCTTTAGTGAGCGGAATGTGAAAGCTAACAATTTCTGCGTCGGAGAAAATGCGATCCATTTCAGATTCTTCCGCGAAGGCATCACCATAATTTACGAGGTACTTATCATAGGCCAGCACACGCATGTTGAACGGCTGCAGCATTTTTGCAAATGATCTTCCTGTGTTACCGTAACCGATAATTGCAATCGTTCTTCCCCCGAGCTCATGCACACGGTTCTGTTCTACCAGCCATTGTCTATTGCTTGTTTGAAGCAGAGATGGAGCGATGTTGTGAAACATCGCGAGCAGAAGTGCAATGGAATGTTCACCAACACAATTAGCATTTCCCTCCGGAGAATTGATGCAGTAAATATTTCTTGCTGTTGCCTCTGCAACTGCAATGTTCTCCATGCCTGAGCCCGCACGTGCAATAAATTTGAGAGAAGAAGCGTGATCAAGAACTGAGAGGTTAATCACAATTCTTGTAGCTACTACAATACCGTAATAGAGGTGAATGATTTCAGAAACTTCCTGCTGAGAAATGCCGAAGCGCTCATCGCACTCATAGCCGAGTTGCTGCAATCCCTCAGCGATCAGCGGATGAATATCTTCAGTGATCAAAACTTTTTTCGTCATGAAGCAAGTCGGTTTGAAAGTTCAATCCACTGCTCCACCGAAAGTT
>JBBSDT010000356.1:0-3517 GCA_038240405.1 Ignavibacteria bacterium | reverse complement strand
ACTTACAGTACAGTTCAACGACTTTGATTTCGGTAATATCGATAAAGGCGGAAAAGAAATTCAGTCCGGTAATTACACAATCGGCGCTTTACTTAAAATTAAGGACAGCAAATATACAGAAATGCTCGAGCCAAAAATAAAATATACTGATGGCAACCCTGAATATATGACCGCGAAAATAACCGGGAATGATAATTACAACTTTTATTTTGTTAAGATGAGCGTGAAAGGTGAAGATCAGGGTGGTGCAACAGCTACTATTGCCATAGTAAATAACAAGAATAAGTCTCAAAAACCAAAAGCGGACGAAACACTGGTGCTGACTGCCTCTGTCAAACCATTCATAAATATTCTCTGGATTGGAACAGGCATCCTTGTTATTGGATTCTTCCTTTCAATTTTAAGAAGAAGAAAAGAACTGTAAGAATTTAACCCGGTTTGCCGGGAAACTTTCAGCTATTTATTAATTTATTTGTAATATTCATCTTCGTAACCGCCGTAACTTTCTCCCTGTGTAAACATACTCCCTACCATGTCTTTATACATAACTTCTGAATTCACTTCATCCTTTGCAATTTTGGAATTCTGATGCAAGCCGTCCAGAACAAACTCCATTAAGGATGCAAGCTCGTAGTCACTTTCATAGTATTGAGGGAATTTCTTTACAAACTTTTCAAGACCGTCTACTTTTTTTAATTCACCGGAGTATTCCTTAAATGTCATATCATCTTTTATACTGACCTTGCCTCCATACTGGAACCATTCAATAATTTCCGAATAAGGATCTTTGATATCTTTATCTGAAGTTCCCTTCTTTTTTCTCATTAAAGGATCAGGAAAATATTTTTTATAAATCTCTCTGACAGATTTGGAAATCAGTGCTTTAGCCACTTTAACTGCACCCTCCTGTTCTCCTTCAAATACAAGCTCCACCTTACCCGTAATTCCCGGAAGAATAGAAAGTACATCGCACATTCTTGGCATTATCATATCATCGTTATTGATAATTGCCCTCCGTTCTGCATTACTTACAAGATTTTCTATTGAAGAAATTGTAAGCCTTGCGCTTACTCCTGATTTTTGATCAACAAATTCGCTGAACCTTGCCTGCATGGCTGTCATCTCAATTATTTCCCTGAAGTAATATGGAATAGTAATTTTCTTTTTCTTATCCCTTTCAGTCCATGAATAAGTTTCTGTAATTTTGATGCCGTCTTCAAGAACCTTCGGATAATGTGTAATTATCTGTGAATCTATCCTATCTTTAAGAGGAGTGATAATATTTCCTCTGTTTGTATAATCTTCAGGATTGGCGGTAAAAACCATCAGTACATCGAGCGGGATTCTGATATTAAATCCGCGTATTTGTATATCCTTTTCCTGCATAATATTCAAAAGCCCAACCTGTATTCTGGGCTGAAGATCCGGTAATTCATTAATTACAAAAATCCCCCTGTTGGTCCTGGGAATAATTCCAAAATGAATGGCTCCTTCATGAGAATAATGAAGACGCTGGTTTGCTGCTTTAATAGGATCTATATCTCCGATTAAATCCGCAATGTTAACATCCGGTGTAGCAAGTTTTTCACTGTATCTCTGGTCCTGTGTAATCCATTCTATTTCAGTTGCATCTTTTTTTTCCAGGATCATATCTACGGCATATTTGGAAATGGGATTTAAAGGATTGTCGTTTATTTCTGAACCCTTTACAATAGGTATGTATTTATCAAGCAATGTTGGAAGCAACCTTGCTAACTTGGTTTTTGCCTGCCCTCTTAACCCAAGAAGTATTATATCATGTTTTGCCAGAAGTGAATTGACTATAGAAGGTATCACAGTTTTTTCATACCCAATAATTCCCTCAAAGACAGGATCCTTCTTTTTTATTTTATCTACCAGATTTTTCCTGATTTCGTCCTTTACGGACAGCACCCTATAGCCTGAGTTTTTCAAATCTCCGAGCGTCTTAATTTCTGTTAAATTCATATTTAGATTTTATTATAGTAAGTGTGAAGTTAGAATTATAACAAATGCATATGTGAGAAAATTCAAATTCGTTTCCGTCTCTATGAATTATCCGTTAAATTGTATATACGAATTCAAAAGCTCAATTTTTTCTTCTTTCTCACTCATATCATAAAGCAAAAGATCTCTTATGGATATCATCCCAATCAGGTCTTTTTTATCTATGATCGGGATATGCCGGATATTTTCCTGTTTCATTATTTGAAGGCAATATTCAGGAGTATCATGCAATTCGATTACAATAACTTTTTCAGTCATAACTTTATCGATAGGAGTATCGAAAAGATCAATCTCTTTTGCAATACATCTTCTCAGCAGGTCTCTTTCAGAAAAAATTCCTTTCAGTAATAGCTTGTCTGATTGTTCCAGCACAGGCACTGCACCGATGTTATGCAATCCCATAAATTTAGCAACCTGAATGATACTCATTCCGGTTTTTACAAAATGTAAAGGCCTGTTCCCTAAAATATCTTTTAGAGTTTTCATTTTAACCTCCTTGTAATTTTTATCTGAAAATATATAATAAAAATTCAATTAGCAATTATAACCATGATTGACCTTTATCTTTATTGATACAGTAAATACGGTTTCAGGCTTTGTCAAAAATAAAGTTCTTTGCGAATTGAATTCTCTTTTCCAGAGAAGGGTGGGAATGAAACAAATATTCGATTACTTTATTTGGAGTTTTGTCTGCTAAATTCTGATCAGCAAGCTTTTCCATTGCCGAAACAAATGCATTTTTATTTTTCGTAGTTTGTAATGCAAATGTATCGGCTTCCCATTCATACTTGCGGGATTGAATATTAGAAATAGGAGTTGTAACGAGACCGTACAAACTCAGATAAAGAAAAAAGAGCGGTAAAGCAGCTATATCCGAAACATTTGTAAATCCAAAATATCCAAGTGATGATTCATATAACTTTGCAATTATAAAAAGTCCTGCAAATGTAATTATCGTAGAGAACAGCATCATTTTCATTATATGCTTCCTGGTATAATGACCAACTTCGTGTGCAAAAACGGTTTCAATTTCATCTTCCGAAAAATTATCTACTAAAGTATCCCCAAGAATAATTCTCTTCGACTTTCCGATACCGGTAAAAGCTGCATTTGCCTTCTTTGTATTTTTGCTCATATCGAAAGTAAAAATTCCCTGTATCTTGACACCTGTTCTTATGCACAGATCGAGAATTCTTTCCTTAAGACTGTTATTCTCGATAGGCTTGAATTTATAGAAGATCGGCATTATCAGTGTCGGGGCAAGTCTTCCGGCAATTACAGAAAATACGAAAATAAAAACTCCGAAAACCAGCCACCAGTTTTTTCCGAAAGTCGTAAGTATAAAATAGAAAATAAGAATGACCGGAACTCCTATCACAAGGCTCAGAGCCAGACCTTTTATTCTTTCTATAAAATATTTTTTCAAAGTCTGGTTTGAAAGACCATACTTGTGCTCAAGTAAATAACCGGAATAGAAGTTCAATGGGAAATT
>JBBSDT010000355.1:0-3526 GCA_038240405.1 Ignavibacteria bacterium | reverse complement strand
GGTAAACGAGGTAGGACAACCCCGTTAATTAAATTGAAAATGAAAGAAGTAGTTACAAAAATTAATCGAACTCAGTTTTCAGAAGTTCTGTTGGCTGAACTTCTAAAGCCTTGGCTAATTGAAGAATGGTAGTAAAAGTAATATTTATCTGGCCTTTTTCAATCTTTGAAATCTTGCTATTGTCAATTTCACAGGCATACGATAGTTCCCGAAGGCTTAATTGCCTTGCCTCCCGGAGCTTTTTTATGTTAGCTCCCAACTTTTTAAGATTGCCTTTATCGCTTTGCCTAATCATTAAAATTGATTAGACAGCAAGTTGATTTAAACAGGCATAAATATTGCGGCTCTTTAAGACCGCAGATGATAATAAATTTGCAATTCTAAAAAAACTTGATTTATGCAGCAGAATCCAGTGATTGGCAAGCCTATAGGCAAACTTGCCTTATCTAAAAGCTTTAAGGAGATGTCATTTTTCCATGACTTCAGAACACTTGCTGATATCCTTAATTGGCCAGTAAGTGTATTGTTATTACACCAGGGATTTACTTATCATCATTATCAGGAGTTGAGAAATTTGTTAAGTAGGAACCAAATGCTTCAACTATTGAAAGCCATTTAAACTAAGAGAGAAATTTTGTGATGATAATTTCACAATCTACCCAAAATATTAATCCACTTAAACAGCATATCCTTAACAGCATTAATAGTCGCCTTATCCGGCGCATGATATTTTGTTTCCATGCTGCCAAAGGAAATGTCTTCCTTCTGCAGAGTAGTAAATATTTTAGCCGCCACCCTAAGCATTGGAGCAACGGTTCTGTTAATAATTATCTTATCAATCACTAAAAGCCGCAGCAATAAAGCCAGTTTTGCAACAGATAAAGTAGTGTGTATTTTGCTCTCGTTTTCAGCAGCAGTAGGTTTATCAAGTAAATGCCCATTCTCCAGAAATTTTACTTCTTCATCAATCCAGCCATTCATCTGATCTTTTAAAGATGGCATGTTAGTATTATAACAGCAATTTAATTTTAAAGAAAGTTGATTTATTTTTTTCTGCTCAAATCGCAAAGCAGTTATCTTTTCTTTACTGGAAGGAAGGTTATCAATAGATTGTTTTAGCCAATCATATTTATACGTTATAAAGTTGTCTTCGTTATAGTTTAGGAAATATAAGACTTCGATAATGTCTTGCGTTGATGGCATCACCCTTTGTGTGAGAAATTCATTCAATAATGTTTTGTGGTAAGCGTAAAGATTGTAAGTGATAACAACTGATTCATCATTCAATAACCGATGAATACTTTCATAAATCAGGTTGATTAAATTTATATCTACGCTTTCCTGTTTTGAAAGTATATTTTTTAGCCGTTTTATTTGCTTGCTTATATTCGCTTTTGCAATAGTAAGATATGGCTCAGGTATCTTTTCAGTACGGTCGAAGTAGTTGCCAAAAAAATCTTCAATAAAGTCGAGGGTGCTTTGCAAATGCTGGCTGATGGCATTGTATAATAACAGTAAGTTTTCATTTAGTTGCTTTGTTTGCGTATAGGAAAATAACTTATCTAATATTCTGATAAGTATGGCCTGGTTTACCTTTATATATTCTTCCTTATCCTTTATATTGGGTTTGTCAACCAAATCCCAAATCAACATAGACCTTACCGTTTGCTGGTCATCTTCTGATTCATTTATCGCAGTTTGTATTTCATCAGCATCTAACAGTTCAATGTCGGAATTTTGATAGCTCAACTTGCCATTAATTAAGGTATTCCATTTGTCCAGAATCATAGATGACGAACCAAACAGTAACTCTTTCTCTTCATTTACCTTCCACTGGCTAAAGACTATCGGGATTTGTCTTGTGCTGTTATTTTTCATTTTCAAAGGCTTCGGTTACGTTACATATATCAAACAAAGTTTAAGCCTGTATTAAAATTCGGCATAAGCAATTGATACTATTTTTATACGCAGAAGTGAGTATTTATGGTGAAAACACAAGAAAACTAAGTGGTTGGAATGGTTAGCCACTCTGGTGCCAATTGTCTATTCAGGAGAATTCCAGCTTGTTGATGAGTTCAATTTTATTTGAAACCTGGGCCTTTTCAAATATATTTTGGGCGTGTTTGGTGACAGTCCTTTCTGCAATAAACAGCGTAGCACCTATGTCTTTATACTTTTGCCCATGGCAAATTAATTTGGCTATATCTTTTTCTCTTATGGTGAGATGATACAATTCGCAATTTTGTTCAAATGCCCCGGAAATAGTTTTTATGGGGGCATTATTATTTGAATTTAAAATACTGAATGCCTTATCCCAAATTGCCTTTTTTTGTATTCCGGCATTTAGCAATATCGAGTCTATTTTTTGAAGTAATACAGTAATTGAAAAGGGTTTTGGAACATAATCAATGGCACCTAATTTTAAACCTTGTAAAGTATCATTAATAGTAGCCTTTGCAGACAGGAAAATGAAAGGGATATGAGCGTATGCAGTACCCTTCTTTGAAATTATTTTTGCAAAATCATAGCCATCTACTTTATCCATCATTATATCAGTAATGATTAAGTCTGGTAATACCGGCAGTGCTTTCATTTTCTTTAGGGCGTCATTTCCATTCATTGCAGCATAGGCATTATACTTTTCTCTTAATTTTTTAATGAGATAATGTAACATGGTAATATTATCTTCAATAACAAGAATTGTTTGTTTTTCATCTTCATACAATGCTTCTTCAATTTTCAATTCACTTTTGCTGAAGACAAATTTTTGAGGAATAGCCTTATCATACACAGCATCGTTGACTAATTTGTTGTAAGAATTTAGCGTAACCAATACTTCTGTTCCCAAAGTAATTTTCGGATTGCTTATTACTTTTATATTTCCGTTCAAATCATCAACTACTTTCTTTACAATGGGCAAACCAAGCCCCATTCCCTGAGTATTGTTTTTTTGATTTGCTATTTGATAATAAGGTTCAAATACCCGTTGCTGCGCTTCAACAGTAATGCCCATGCCATAATCTTTTATTGAAAAATAAATTTTATCATTACTGCTTTTTAGAATAACCTCAATATCACTACCCTCCTTTGAAAACTTGATAGCATTCTCCATAAGGTTATTTATAATTCGGTTGATGGATAATGGGTCAGCTTTTATAAAAATATTATCCTCAATATTTGCCTTTATTTTAATGCTACATCTATTGCCATATTGCTTAAAGAGGATTACACTGCCTTTAAGCATTTCACTAAAATTGGAAATCAATTCGTGATTGTAAAAAGCAAACCCCTTATTGAATTTCTCCAAATCAAACAGATTCACAATATCTGCAGATAATTTATCAAGATTGTTTTTTACTATAGTCAATTCTTCTGAGTGGTCATTTTGGGCGATGTATTCTTCGAGATAATTATTGATAAGAGTTAGTGGTGTTTTAGTTTCATGGGCAAGGTTCACAAAAGTGTTGGTTCGTTGTTCGTTTATTAATTCTAATTCTTTTGTTCTTTTTTCAACTTCCTTTTTCAG
>JBBSDT010000354.1:0-3531 GCA_038240405.1 Ignavibacteria bacterium | reverse complement strand
AAAGTGAAAAAGTATATGATCTTATTTTTAGATCAGCAAATATTAATTTATCATAAATTTTTTCACCTGCATTTTTAAAAATGTAATTTATTTCCCGCTCATCCATTGCAAGTGGAAATCCGGTTGTGTTTGATAATGCAGATTTATAAAAATGATTTCCTTCAATCGGTGTTCTGTATAAAGAATTTATATGCTTATCATTTTTGTATAGCGTTAAATGGCCTCTCCATGATATTTTATTGTATTTATTTAAAATCTCATCAGTGATATAAGATTTTAAGTTACCCCAAAGGATGTCTGTATCACAATAGCCCCAGAAGTCATAGTTCTGTATATAGTCAGCGTATACTTCTCCAAAAGCAACTTTAAATTCACATAAAATATAAGGTTTACTTAGCTCAATTTTGAAATCAAATTGTGCCTGGATTTTTTTTACTGTTTCTGAAAATGTAGTATAAAAAACTTTTACATTTTCAGGATAATTATAAGCCCAATGATCATCAGTAAATATAAGCCAATCTATATCCGGATTATGCCTGCATGTATGGAGCCAGACCTGGAAGTAATTATTGAATTTACCAAAATAAGGAATTATAAAAGCAATTTTTTTTTTCATTTGGAAGATACTTTGGAATCTAAAAGCCCGGCTAATGCCCGAGCAGAATGTTTTGCAGAATACTGCTCTATATTTTTCAAATCCGGATTCCAGCCTCTTTTCAATTTCATAAAAGATTCCAGATTTTGTAAGATTATTTCTTCAAAAGAAGTTGTTGATTGAAACTCGTTATACCGTATTAAATAAGTATCTGCATTTGCATTCTCCAAAATTTTTATTGCTGTACTGAGCTTATGGAATATCGCAAAAACAGGCCTTTTAGAAAGTATCACCTGAAATATTTTGGAAGCAGTGTAATGCGGTTCAGTGCTCCCAATTGCCAGTATTCCGTATGCATTTGAGAGATTATTTAATATTTCCAGGTAGGATATTCTTTCTTTTTTTTCTATTACTATATTAATTATATCGTGTTTAATTGCATAATCTGAAATACTGTTTAATACTGATGAACCTGTTCCCACGAAATAGAATCTTATTCTTTTGTCAAGTTTATCCTGCTTACGCATAAGTGCGATAGTTCTGAATAATTCATCAATAAAATAATGTGATTTTGGTAAAAAAGCTCCGGCATATAAATAAGGAAGAATATTTGTTTCTCCATTCCAAAGCAATTTTAAATTCTCAGGCTTAACCTTATAATCACCTGGATCAAAACCATAGGGCATACCACAATATGAAATATTTTTAAGCCTTGGATTACGCTTTAGCACAGGTAAAAAATAAGCCTCTGAAACACCAGTAAAGAAGGAAACATTTTTAATAGCGATCGGCTCCAGCAATTTTGCAAGTTTTGTGCTAAACCAGTGACGCGACAATATTTTATTACTACCGGGAAAATTATGTACCCATGGATCAATATAATCAATTCCATAAGGCGTTCCTGTTGATCTGTTAACTAGTCTTGCGATCAATGCGGTATAAAACGGCGGTATAGGCACCCATATAAAATCTATCTTTTCTTTTTTTATTATTTCAACGGCTTTCCTTTTAAGATTCCAAAAAGCTCTTAGAGCGATATCCCCATATAGCCTGATATATTTACCTGCTTTTTTTGCATCAACATATTCTACCTGTATTCCAGGGCTTACAATTTTTAAAAGATCCAACGAAATTTCCTCTTCATAATATTTGGACTTAACAGTTAATATAATTGGCTGCCAACCGAAGTCATTTAAATAATTAACTATTAAACGTACTCTTTGAACACCTACAGCATTTGATGGAACCCAATTTGGATATATTATCAAAAGCTTTTTCATGTCATTGTTAAACTAATAATTTTAACCAATCCAAAACTTGCTATTAAAATATTATGTCCAGTAGTTTCGTAACCTCTTTTTCCCAGTTCATTTCATTATTAGCAAGCTCATAATTATGCAACCGCTGTTGATCTAGAGTATAATGATTTTTATAAAATAAAATTCTCTTTATTAGTTCTTCGGAGTCATTAATTTTATAGGCTTCTCCAATCTTATATTTATCATTAAATTCTTTTTGCATTTCTGTTTCAGAAATAATTATGGCATTTCCCGCAAGTAAATAAGTAAATATTTTATTTGAAAGTGTTACAGAATTATTGATTGAAAATCCTGTTTCCAGAGCAAGCCCAATATCAAATGAAGCACAATAAGATGGTAAACTTTCAGAAGGTATAATTCCAACAAAATGAATATTGTTTTGAATATTGCTTGCCAGTTTTTTTAGGTATTGATAAAAATCCTCATTCCGATTTCCAGCCAATGAAAGATGAATAGTCTGATCATTTATTTTATTTAATGCTTCAATTAATACTTCTAAGCCTCTATTTTTTCCTATAGTTTGACTGAACCAAAAAAGTTGTAATGTATTGTCTTCAATAGATTTACTTTTAAAAGCTGGTTGTTGAGACAGAGAGAAACAATTTAATAGAGTAACAATATTTCCCTTGTATGAAGGGAAATTTTTAGTAGTTAATTCTGTGATACGTGAACTTGAAGTACTAATGTATTGTAAGTGAGGTACATATTTTTCTTCCAAATGAATTATCCGATTGTGCTCTTTAATATTATTATTTTCCCCCCGATGGTAATCTTCAAAATCAAATCCACATTTTGCATGGTGAAAAGTGGCACTCTTTACTGCAATGGACAATGCTCCCAAATTATGACCTATATACCAATCAGCTTTTATAGACTTAGCAGCTTTTAATAACTCATCATAACACCGGGCTTGTGATCGTTCTGCAAACAAAAACCTGTTACCAAGGTTTTTATTGATAAGCTGATTAACTTTTTGTCTTGCTTTTGTATAAAAATATTTCCATTTATTAATTGAAGGACTGCCACCTGTAAGCTGATGATTCCATTTCACATTTTTAAGAAGCTTTATATCTGCAGCTAATGCCCATTCAATCCAGAAACAATACAACACTGTTACATTATGACCTGCTGCACTTAGTGCATCAGCTTCTTTTACAATACGGGGATTTACTGAAGGCTGCCCTGTAGATAGTAGTACTATTTTTTTTAATTCCACCTTTTAGAGTGTAATAAATCAGAATCTTTTTTTACAAAAAACATATCAATTTGAAAAAGAACTTTATCGAAAGGCCTTCTCATGAATTGTGATATATCATAAGCCTGGAAATTTTTAGCATCCATATAATTTATCATTTCTGCCAGTAAAGGCTGGGAGTCTCCAAGATCCAGTAATGAAAGTTCGAGCAGGCATACTTCACAATGCGCTAAAGATTTTTCTGCACCTTTCAGAACTTCAAGTTCATGACCCTGCACATCAAGCTTTAATAAATCAGGATAAGGAATTTTTTTTTGCTGTAGCAATTCATCAAGCGTTTGGGTACATATTATATAACTGGTATAACCTGCTCTGTTATTTTCAATTATGTGGCTTATAGTTTCATTTTCTTCAAACATTTT
>JBBSDT010000353.1:0-3557 GCA_038240405.1 Ignavibacteria bacterium | reverse complement strand
TTTTTTACTGATTTAAAAATTCCCGATGATAAAATTTAACAATACGCCGTGATTAAGAAATTCAAATATCCTTCACGTTTAAGCTTACAGTTTCGAATTTTTCCGGAGCTTTGATTATTTCATACAATTTCATTGCAACATCCTTTGGATCCTGAAGCTGATTTTTATCTTTGAATTCAATAAATTTTCCTACCGAACCGAAATTTTCAGGAGAAGTCTTTCGTAAAGAACTTTGCATCTGTGTATCCACTATCCCGGGACCCACCGAAAATACATAAACCGGATTTTCTTTATATTTCATTTTTTGTTCAACATTAATTACCTCACTTATCATACTAAGTGCAGCTTTGGATGCACAATACGTGCTCCAGGATTCAAACGCCATTTTCGCAGCTCCGGAGCTAATATTCATTATTAATCTTTTACAGCTGTAATTTTGGTATTTCTTTAAAAAGGTATTCATCAAAATACTCGGGCTTACAATATTTACATTATAACTTTCAATAATATCTTCAGTGCTTCTTTTCCCAAATTGAATTATTTCCTTCATGGAGGCGGAATTATTAACTAACACTATCAGCTCTGCATCTTTCAAATCCGGGAAATCAAATTCCTTTACACCGTTTAAATCATTAAGGTCAAACTTTGAATATTTAAAGTTTGTAAGTACAATTTCATTTGATCTTGAAAATCCATAAACAATATTCTGATCAATCTGAAGAAGAAGGCTGGCAAGTGCCTTTCCAATGCCTGTTCCGGTACCAGTAATGAAATAATAATTCATTTGTGATGTTTATTTAGATTGAATAAATATATTGAACACCTGTTATTAAAACAAACCAATCCTCTACTTCTCAATTTCGTCAATTTCAATTCTGAGAATGTGGAATTTATTTTAATAATTTTGGAAGCAGGATATTAGCTTTGCTTTCAATCCACTATCATAATTTCGGCTAAAGCCGGGTTCTTTAATCCTGATCTACGCGCTAAAGCGCGTGGCAACTTAATTCATGGATGTTATACTAAATTGTATTAGTAATAAATTTAGCTTTCCATAATTGATTTACCAATTTCAAAGATAATTATGCTTTTAATTGCCACGACCTTTAGGTCGTGAATATAAATTAAATTATTTTGGCTTTAGCCAAAAGATACCCTTTAGACAGAAACGAAAATCATTTCTAATCTAATTTGTATATGTATTTTTAATTCTGAATTCTTAATATTTAAAAAAACATAAATGGACAAATTAAATATTGCCTTTACCTGTACAGAACGTTTTCTTAAATACGTAAAGATTGATACCCAATCAGACCATGATTCTCTTACTCATCCTACCACCGAAAAGCAAAAAGACCTCGGCAGAATTCTCGTTGCAGAACTGAAAGAAATGGGCATAAAGGATGCTGAGCTTGATGAATTCGGATATGTCTATGCAACTATACCTTCAAATACTAACAAACGTGTGCCGGTCCTTTGTTTTTGTTCACACATGGATACTTCTCCGGATGTGACCGGAAAAAATGTAAATCCGGTAATGCATAAAAAATATAAAGGCGATGACATAATTCTTCCCAAGGATAAAACACAGGTAATAAAATTCGAAGAGCATCCTCAATTAAAAGCACAGATCGGAAATGACATAATTACTACAGACGGAACTACTTTGCTTGGCGCTGATAATAAAGCCGGAATTGCTGAAATTATGGATGCTGCAAACTATTTAATTTCCCATCCTGAAATAAAGCATGGAAAAATCAGGATTCTTTTTACGCCTGATGAAGAAGTCGGTAAAGGTGTGGATAAAGTTGATATGAAGAAGCTGGGAGCTGAAATCGGATATACAATGGATGGGGCTGACATTGGTAGTGTTGAGAATGAAACCTTTTGTGCAGATTCGGTTACGATAAAAGTTCAGGGATTTAATATTCATCCCGGATTTGCAAAGAACCAGTTGGAGAATGCAATTAAAATTTGTTGTGAAATAATATCGCTTCTTCCAAAAGACTCTTTATCACCTGAAACAACTGAAAAGAGGGAAGGCTTTATTCACCCGGTTTCTCTTAAAGCAGAAGTTGATTCCGCAAGTGTAAGATTCATTATCCGGGATTTTGAAGTGGAAGGGTTGATTGAAAAAGAAAATTTGCTTAAAAAAATTACAGAAGAAGTATTTGCCGGCTTTAAAAAAGCAAAGTATGATTTTAAGATAGAAGAATCATACAGGAACTTCAAAACGATTCTTGATGAGAATCCAAAAATAATTGAATACGCAATCGAAGCTGTCAAAAGAGCGGGTTTAAAGCCGAAGCTTGATTCAATAAGAGGAGGAACAGACGGCTCACGGCTTTCTTTTATGGGGCTGCCATGTCCTAATATATTTGCAGGGGAGCATGCGTTCCATTCAACTCTTGAATGGGTCTCGGTTCAGGATATGCAGAAAGCAGTGGAAACGATTGTTAATCTATGTATAATATGGGAAGAAAAAAGTTAGGAATTATAACAGCGCTGAATTTAATTTCAATTACAAATTTTTGGAAGTCAATATAATAACCTTGGATAATCCCAAACGTTTATTCCTGATATTAATTCTTTTTTTTATTTCTACCAATTCTTTCTCTCAGCATCATGAATCTTACAGAATAGGTATAAATCAAAATAATTCCAGTGATGAAGATAAGCTGGTTGTTAGTTTGAAGAAGAATAAATATAAAATATTTGAACCAATCGATGCTTTAGTCGGGTATATAAAAAATAATTTCATCGATAAAAATAAAATGTTTTCTGTTATAGATAATATCGTACAATTTGAAATTCAGGATACGAATGGAAACATCTATAATTATAAAGACATTTTTTCATTTGATAAAGCTGGGTCTTCTCATTTCGATCTGGAATTGATAGATCGTGACACTATTTCGTACCTGGAGGTTCTGAATCAGTATGGAAAACAAATCAATAATCATGACAGTGATTATTTTAGTTATAATAGATATTTCCCACCCGGAAAATATCGGGGTTTTGCTTTTACTACAGGAGATAGTATTAAATCCAATGTTTTTGAATTTGAAATAACGGATTTGGATCAACAGGACATGGAAATTTTAGCTTTATTAAAGCACAATGAATTTGAAATAATATCAATAAATTATCCTGAAAGCTACTTTGCGGAATATATAGCAAGAGAGAAAGTAAGAATTGAGTTAGGGAAGTATTCAAGAAATGAAATCGGTTTAGTCGATTTAATTAATCATTATAAGTATTATATAGATAATTTTCCGGATTCATATTACAATATTTATTTTATTCCAAACTACTTGAGATTTTCTGAAAAAGCTCATAAAATTACCGATGATTTAATAGAAGAATTAATAGTAAATCATCAGGGTACTTTTTTAGAAAACTATCTGAGAAAAAAAATCACAAAAGTATTTTTAAAATTCGTCGTTGAAAAATAACTTCCGAATAAGTTAATTCTTAATTATGTACTTATGTGTAAATAATATTTAAACCTGCTAAAAATCCGCTTTGTTAGATCCTTTTGCAATTCTAACTAACAC
>JBBSDT010000352.1:0-3618 GCA_038240405.1 Ignavibacteria bacterium | reverse complement strand
GCATTTATAAAAAAATTATCGGAACTCAAAGGAACTGGCTTTATTTCTACACATGATCTTGAATTACCACGTCTTTCAGAAGAAATTCGATCTATCAGAAATTATCATTTTAAAGAAGATATAGTAAAGGATAAAATGGAATTTGATTATAAAATTCATGGAGGTCCGAGTCCAACTACAAATGCTCTTAAAATTATGGAATTATCAGGTCTGCCTGTCAACTAATAATTTGCATAATAATTTTTAATATAAACTTTAATCACTTAATCACTTAGCGTAAGAACAAGAATTACATATAAATTTTATTGTATACATACAGGTTTGGGAGTTTACAATGAAGTTAAGAAGATGACTTTGCTTAAATAAATATTTATGGTAAATTATAGAGGTAAGATTGGAAAATGAACCACTCCAGCTTACTTCTAAAACTGACCCCTAATAATTTTTCAAAATTGAAATTATTTCAATATATATTTATTTTTTCTAAACGCTCATATGGCGGAATTGGTAGACGCGCTGCATTCAGGGTGCAGTCTTAGTATTAAGGTGAGGGTTCGAGTCCCTCTTTGAGCACAAAATATAACGCTATGAAAATTGAAAAAAATTTGGAAACTAAAAACTGTAAACTCGCAAGATAGTTCTGATAACGATATAAATATTTTTATTCAGCAAATGCGAAGTCTTAAAACCAATGTTCAGTTGCCAGAACTGATTTTGAGGCTTCTTTTTTTACGTCAAATTTCTGACTATCAGAAGGTTTTAAAATTTTTCCGGCCGACTCTGGATAAACTTTATAACCCGGGCCTTATGAAAGATTGCGATAAGGCTGCTGGTTGTATGATAGATGCGATTGAGAATAAGAACGGAATTATGATTCTTGGGGATTATGATGTAGATGGAACCTGCGGCGTTTCGATGTTTTATCTTTTCTTAAAGAAAAATTTCGGACTGGAGCCTGAAATTTACATACCTGACAGGATAGAAGAAGGCTATGGAATTTCCATGAAGGCGATAGAGTTAGCAAAAGAAAAGAATTTAAATTTAATAGTTTCAATTGATTGCGGAATTACTGCCTTTAATAAAGTAGAATATGCCAAATCAATTGGAATCGAATTTATTATTTGTGATCATCACAGGCCTCCAGAAATTATTCCGAATGCCCTGGCAGTTATGGATCCTCAAAGAGCGGATTGTGAATATCCATTCAAATACCTTTGCGGGACAGGAGTAGCCTTTAAGCTCCTGCAACGAATTTCTGAGAAATTAAATAAACCTGAGTTACCTAATTCCCTGATTGATCTTGTTGCGATAGCTACTGCGTCGGATATAGTTCCTCTTGTTGATGAAAACAGAATTTTAGTTAAAGAAGGGTTTGACCAGATAAATAACAATCCACGACTTGCTCTAAAAGTATTAATTGAATCATGCGGATTGAAATTAGGAAAGTTAACCACAAGCAATATTGTTTTTACACTTGCTCCTCGGATCAATGCAGTTGGAAGGATGGGAGATGCTAAACGAGCAGTCGAGCTTCTTACATGCGAGGATAACGAAAAAATAAAAGAATTTGCATTTGTTCTTAACGATGAAAACCAGAATAGAAGGGAAATTGATAAATCGATAACTGATGATGCCTTTAAAATTTTTGAAGAAAGTATAAATGTTGAGCAGCAGAGTTCTATAATCATTCACAATGAATCCTGGCATCCGGGTGTTATTGGTATTGTTGCCGCGCGTTTGGTGGAAAAATTTAATCTTCCTTCAATTGTGTTAACCACTGTAAATGGAGTTGCTAAGGGCAGCGCGAGAAGTATTAACACATTTAATATTTATGATGCTCTGAAACAATGTGAAGATAAGCTGATTCAATTCGGTGGCCATTTCCACGCAGCAGGTCTGGAAATTGAACTTAAAAATATAATTGAATTTAAAAAATTATTTAATGATATAGCAAACCGGGAAATAAGCCTGGAACAGTTAATTCCTGAAATTGAAGTTGATGCACATGTTACACTGGAAGAGCTGGATGATAGAATTATAAAAATTCTTTCTTTCTTTGAGCCTTTTGGGCCTGAGAATATGGCTCCTGTCTTTGAAACTAAAGATGTTCAGATTGTAGGAGATGTAAGACTTGCAAAGGCTAATACACATATCTTTAAGGTCAGAGAAGACTCTTCCAAAAAAGTTTTTGAGGCCATTTTTTTTAATTCTCCCGAACATAAAGATACAATTGTAACAGGGAATTACTGCGATATTTGTTATTCCGTTGAGAAGAATTTTTGGAACGGCAGGGAATATAACAAACTAAGAATAAGAGATATAAAATTAACATAACAAAATTTCATAAATATTTATAGAGAACAGTTAATGTCAGGTCATTCCAAATGGGCAACCATAAAAAGAAAGAAAGCCGCCACTGATTCGGCTAGAGGAAAAATGTTTACCAAAATCATCAAGGAAATAACAATTTCTGCAAGGGATGGGGGAGGAGATCCTGTTGCAAATCCGCGGTTACGGCTTGCAATACAAAATGCAAAGAACAGTAATATGCCGCAGGAGAATATTACAAGAGCTATTAAAAAGGGAACTGGCGAGCTTGAAGGCGTAAAGTATGAAGAAATAACTTATGAAGGTTATGCCCCTAATGGTATTGCAATGATTATTGAAAGTGTAACCGATAATAAGAACAGAACAGTTGCTGAACTCAGGCATACTATATCCAAATATAATGGTAACCTTGGAGAAGCGGGCTCCGTTGCATGGATGTTCGAAAGAAAAGGAATAATAAATATTGAAAAGAAAGGTGTGAAAGAGGATGACCTTATGGAGTTAATACTTGATGCAGGGGCTGAGGATTTGAAAACTGAAGGGGACTATTTTGAAGTCCAGACTTCCATTGAAAATTTTGAAAAGTTACGAAAGGCAATTGAAGATAAAGCCTATAAAATCGAAAATGCAGCACTTCAATATATTGCCCGGGATACTGTTACACTGGAAGGAAAACATGCTGAAGAAGTAATAAGATGTATTGATGCTGTAGAAGAAAATGACGACATACAGAACGTTTATACAAATGCTGATTTTGAAGTTGAATAAATTTTGGTCTGAGTTATGAAAATTGTTGGAATAGATCCCGGTACAAGAAGCATGGGAATCGGCATCGTAGAATACAATAATGATAAGTTTTCATTTATACATTGCGATACTGTTGTATTAGATTCTAAAGAAGCATTACCTTTACGATTGAAAAAAATCTATAGCGATTGTTTATCGTGTTTTAAAAAGTTTAAACCGGAAGAATTTGCAATAGAAACTGCATTTTATGGAAAAAATATTCAATCAACTCTGAAGCTGGGACAGGCAAGGGGAGTCGCAATAATCGCAGCCTTGAATTATGGCTTAAAAATTTCAGAATACTCCCCGAGAGAAATCAAGAAATCAGTCACGGGAAAAGGTTCCGCATCAAAAGATCAGGTTAAATTCATGGTAACCTCGATATTATCTCTTAAAAATATTAGTATATCGGTCGATTCTTCAGATGCTCTGGCAGTTGCACTATGTCATTTTTTTTGTTCGAATCAAAACTTGCCTAAAGTGACCCGGCATGCAGGAAATAAT
>JBBSDT010000351.1:0-3666 GCA_038240405.1 Ignavibacteria bacterium | reverse complement strand
TATTCAAATTTTTATCTACAAACTTTAAATCCTTCCTGTTGACATATAATACAAGGCCAGTTACCAGACTGATGTAAATTATGAATAAATAAATATTAAATTTCATTTTGTTTTATTTAAAGTATAATTGAACTTTGATTCTTTGTACATAATTTTGTTTTGAAAGTTCCTATTTCGAACTATGACTAAAATGATTTATATGAGTTTTTGAACTATGATTTACAGGATTAGTTTTCATTTAAACATAATCATATTTAAAATAATGTTACCCCATTTTGCGCTGAAACTCTTTTATATTTTAATTAAATTTGGTTAACTTAATCATAAAATGAAACTAGAAGATTTGACTTTGGAGCAGCAGGAAAAGATTTCCGAATTCGGACTGAATACATGGTATGTACTGGAACTTCTTGGAGATTTTAAAAAAGATCCTGATTCTGTCAGCGATACCTGGAAGACTTTATTTAAAGAACTGAATCTTCTCCCAAATGGAAATAAAACTGTACCCGTACAGAAAGTACAGCGAGCTTCAAACGGTCATATACAGACATCACAAATCAATATGCCGCAGCCAGCAGATGGTGAAACAGCAGAAGTAATCAGAGGAGTTGGCGCGAAGATAATAGAAAACATGAACAGCAGCCTGACCATTCCGACAGCAACCACATTCAGAACAATCCCTGTAAAAGTCCTCGAAGAAAACAGAAGAATAATTAATGATTATTTAAAAAAGAAAAACGGCGGAAAGATTTCTTATACGCATATAATAGGCTGGGCAATAATTAAAGGAATTCAATATGTTCCTGTGATGAATAATTCATATACTATTATTAATGGCGAACCTAATCTTGTCAGGAAGCAGGATGTTAACCTTGGTTTAGCAGTTGATCTACAAAAAAAGGATGGCAGCCGCTCGTTGATTGTTCCCAATATTAAAAAAGCAAACCATCTTAATTTTAAACAGTATTTCGATTCTTATGATGATATAATAAAACGTTCACGGAACAATAAAATAGAGATTTCTGATTTCCAGGGAACAACAATTTCTCTGACTAATCCGGGGACATTAGGAACTGTTGCATCCACGCCGCGTCTCATGCTTGGACAGGGAGCAATTATAGCAACGGGCGCCATTGATTATCCTGCAGAATACCAGGCAGTTACAAATGATGTAATTACAAGAATTGGTTTGAGCAAAGTAATGAATATCACAAGTACATATGACCATAGAATTATTCAGGGCGCTGAATCAGGTTTATTTCTGAAAAAGATAAGTGAACTTTTACACGGGCAAGAAAATTTCTATGAAGAAATTTTTAGTGATCTTGAGCTTCCGATGTCTCCGGTGAAATGGGTGGTTGACAAAGCCGGAGATGATATTCATCCCTCGGAAAAGATAGAGAATATTGAAGAGATTGAGAAACAGGCTAAGGCAATACAGTTAATTAATATGTTCCGTGTGCGGGGACATTTACTCGCACATCTTGATCCGCTGTATCTGAAAGTTCAGTATCATCCTGAGCTTGATCCTTCAAATTATGGTTTCACCGTCTGGGATTATGACAGGGAATTTATAACTGACGGACTTGCAGGACTGAGAACTGCAACGCTTAGAAAAATTCTGGAAATTTTATATCAGACATATTGCGACAAGATTGGAATTGAATACAAGCATATTCAGGATCCCTTTCAAAAGCAATGGCTGCAGGATCAGATGGAGCCTGATAAGAATACTCCTCATTTTACTAACGAAGAAAAAAAGCATATACTTTTTAAATTATCGGAAGCGGAAAATTTTGAAAAATTCATCGATAAAAAATATATAGGACACAAGAGATTTTCTCTGGAAGGTTCGGAAACGATTATTCCTACACTGGATTATTTACTTGAGTGTGCGGCTGATAACGGAGTCGAAGAGCTAGTTCTGGGGATGGCTCACCGTGGAAGATTGAATGTACTTGCGAATATAATAGGAAAGTCGATGGCTTCAATATTTTCTGAATTTGAAGGTAACATTGATCCTTCGTCAGCCCAGGGTTCGGGAGATGTAAAATATCATCTTGGCGCTTCGGGAGAATACCATACTCTGGATGGTAGTGAAATAAAAGTTTCTGTTGCATCCAATCCTTCACATCTTGAGTTTGTCAACCCTGTAGTTGAAGGAATAGTAAGAGCCAAGCAAACACGAATGAAGGATGAAAACAGGGATCTGACAATACCTGTACTTCTTCACGGAGATGCTGCAGTTGCAGGGGAGGGGATTGTTGCGGAGACATTAAACCTTTCACAGCTTCACGGATACAGAACCGGCGGAACAATTCATATTATAATTAACAATCAAATCGGATTTACCACATCACCCATTGATGCCCGCTCGTCATTTTATGCCAGTGATGTTGCAAAGATGATTCAGGCTCCGATATTCCACGTTAACGGAGATGATCCGGAAGCGACTTTATTAGTAACAAAGCTTGCCTACGAATACCGCATGAAATTTCATAAAGATGTTGTGATTGATGTATTCGGGTATCGCCGTTTGGGACACAACGAGGCGGATGAACCTGCTTTCACGCAACCCCTGATGTATAAGACTATAAGAAAACATCCTTCCGTAAAAGAAATTTATAAGAAGAAATTATTAGATGAGAAAATTATTACGATAGAAGAAGTTGAAACGATGGAAAAGAAGATTTTTGATAAGATGAATGAAAGTCATGAAAAAGTTCAGAAGTTTAAAACCGATATACCCCTGGCTGTAACAAAAGAAGAAATGGAGGCGGCAGAAACCGGCGTGGCAACAGAAGTATCGCTCGAAAAACTTAAAGAAATAGTAAACGCAATTACGGAACTTCCGGATACATTCAACCTTCATCCGAAGCTGAGAAAGTTTATAGATTTAAGAAGAGAATTTTTGGAAAAAGATATTGAAATAGACTGGTCATTCGGCGAAGCTCTTGCATTTGGAAGCCTGTTGCAGGAAGGAATACCTGTCAGGCTTAGCGGGCAGGATAGCTCACGCGGCACATTTTCTCAAAGGCATATAGTGTTAACAGATGCAGAGACAGGCGATGAAATAATTCCTTTAAATAACGTTGCACCGGATAAGGCATTGATTGAGCCATTGGATAGTTTGCTTTCTGAGGCTGCAGTGCTTGGATTTGAATATGGTTACTCAACTTCAGATCCGATTACACTGGTTCTCTGGGAAGCACAGTTCGGAGATTTTGTAAATGCTGCACAGGTAATTATTGATAATTTTATTTCCAGCTCATATACAAAATGGAGGCTGCCTAATAACTTAGTCATGCTTTTGCCTCATGCACAGGAAGGACAGGGTCCTGAACATTCAAGCGCACGACTTGAAAGATTTCTAACACTTTGTGCTGATGATAATATGATAGTTTGTAATCCTACAAATTCAGCCCAGTACTTTCATCTACTGCGCCGGCAGACCAAACAAAAGAAGAAAAAGCCGCTGGTTATTATGACGCCAAAAAGTTTGTTAAGATTGCCCGAAGCCAAATCGAGGAAATCACAATTCACAGAAGGAATGTTCAAAGAAATTATTGATGATGATATTTCAGGTAAAGAAGCAATAAAAAGAATACTGGTTACCAACGGAAAGGTTTATTATGATCTTCTTAAATTCAGAAAAGAAAATAAAAT
>JBBSDT010000350.1:0-3686 GCA_038240405.1 Ignavibacteria bacterium | reverse complement strand
ATTTACCAATTGTATATATGATAATTTAAATAAAATAGGTAAATAATACTTATTTCAATTGTCAAACTACTTCTATTGCTTCTCATAGACAAATATATCAAATAAATAGTTTAATCATTAAATCACAAACTTGAGTAAATCAGCGGAAAACGAAACACTTTCCAATCTTTTAGCTCTTTTGCGCCCAGTTTTTCGTAGAATTTTATTGCATTTTCATTCCAATCTAATACAACCCATTCAATTCGTCCGCATTTATTCTTTTGTGCCTCTTTGACTATTTTATTAAACAAAAGTTTACCGATATTCATTTTCCGGAATTCTTCCGAAATAAAAATATCTTCGAGATACAAAGTTCTTCTTGCAAGGAATGAAGAAAAAGTATAAAAAAAGATGGCATATCCGGCCACCGAATTGTCAATTTCAGCTAACAAAATTGTAAACGGAGGATTTTTTGAAAAAGCTTTTTTCAGCAGTCGCTTCCGTGCAGAAGAATCCGGAGGGTTAAGATTTTCAAACTTTGCAAGCTCCAGAACTAATTTCAAAATGGAAGCCGAATCTTTTCTTTTTGCCGCCCGGATTCTTACCTTATTCATATGTTTTAAGGTTTAAATTAAAATTAATAATGTTTAAATTAATTAAAATATAAAAATATGCGTTTACAAATAACGGTTAAGTTGTTATTAACCCTCATAACTATAATCTTTTTCTCATATTGCCATTCTGCTTATGCCGCCACTGATCTTAAGAATCTTAAGTCTTTAGATATAGTATACCCCCCAAATATTTTTGCTTACTCTGATTTCAGATTCGACGACTATGAAAAAACGAAATGTTCCAAAAAATTAAAATCATTTGACGCATCCTTAAGGAATCTTCCGTTAAATGAAGTTATTGCTGAAGTTGGAAATACCTTTATGGGAACTCCCTATGTAGCCGGTACATTGGACGAAAATTCCAATTCAGAGGAACTTGTAATTAAAATAACCGGACTTGATTGTGTAACATTTGTAGAGAATGCATTAATATTTTCAAGGCTAATTAAGGAGGGGAGATCGGATTTTGAAGATTATAAGGCTGAATTGGAAAAAATAAGGTACAGAGACGGAAAAAATACCGGATATACTTCCAGACTTCATTATTTTTCAGACTGGATATATAATAATGAACAAAAAGGGATAATGAGAGATATTACGAAAGAAATTGGTGGTGAGCTGTATTCAAAGAAAATAGATTTTATGACCACTCACAGGAATTCTTACAAGCAATTGTCGAGTGATGAAAATTGGTCTGAAATGAAAAATATTGAGAATAATATTAATTCAAGAGATATTTATTATATTCCCAAAGAAAACATTTCTTCTTTTTATGACAGTCTTCAAACGGGAGATATCATTGGTATCACTTCGACAATAGCGGGACTGGACGTTGCCCATACGGGATATGTTTATAAGAAGGATGGTAAAGTTTATCTGATGAATGCTTCATTAAAAGATAAAAAAGTTGAAATTTCACCGGTGGAACTTCAGGATTATATTATGGCTAATACAAAGCAGGGTGGAATTATAGTTGCCAGGGTAACGGATGTTAATTGACTTCTAATGACATTTGTTCTTGCGTGTGTTTTATTTTATCTTATAGGTTCTTTTCCGACTGCATACATTTTAGTAAAAGTTAAGCATAAGAAGTTACTGACTCTTGAGGGGTCCGGTAATATTGGAGCCCGGAATACTTATGAAGTAACTAATTCAAAATTGGACAGCATAATTGTTCTGCTGGTTGACTTTCTTAAGGGTTTTTTCCCGGTTATATGGTTCCTGAATTATTCCGGTTTCGAAAAAATGCTGGTCATTTTTCCATCATTATTCTTATTAATCGGGCATAACTATTCAATATTTTTAAAATTTAGAGGAGGCAGGGGACTGGCAACCGCGGCAGGAATTATGAGTGTAATTAACTTCACCCTGATATTACTTTGGCTGATATTCTATTTAAGTCTGAATAAAGTAATCAGGAATGTGCACATATCTACAGTAATAGCATTGATCCTTCTGCCTATATCAGTAATCTTTCTGCAAAATTATATCATTAAATTTAATAATCATTCTTTAATTGAGGAAGGTAATGAAGTTCAATTTCTATTTTCATTTTGTTCCTCTGTAAGCATAATTATATTATTGAAACACATAACACCCATTCTGCAATACATAAAAAATAAATCTAACTCAAATTCAAAAAATTAAATGAGCAAAAATCCGCAACTAAAGTCGGTTGAAGAATTGAACGAAATGGCCCGCCAGATCAGAAGAGATATTATTAACATGCTGGTGATAGCGCAGACGGGACATTCCGGAGGACCGCTTGGTATGGCAGACGTATTTACTTCGTTGTATTTTAACCGCCTGAATATTGATAACGCAAATCCTGATCTGACCGACCGGGATTATTTTTTTCTTTCAATCGGACACATTGCGCCTGTCTGGTATGCAACACTATCGAGAAGAGGCTTCTTCCCAATTGAAGAAATGAAAACTTTGAGAAGAATAAACGGACGTTTGCAGGGACATCCTGCTCCGGCAAAGACTCACGGTCTTCCGGGTATCGAAATAGCTTCAGGTTCCCTCGGACAAGGGCTTTCAATAGCCGTAGGAACTGCTTTAGGCTTGAGGATGGACGATAGAAAGAATTATGTTTATTGTGTGAACGGTGACGGAGAGATGCAGGAAGGGCAGATATGGGAGGCTGTAATGACTGCAGCCCATCACAAGGTAGATAATCTTACTATGATTATAGACAGGAACAGATGCCAGATTGATAACAGGACGGAAAATGTATTAGCGCTTGAACCTCTTGCAGAGAAGCTGGAAGCATTTAACTGGAAAGTATATGATATTGATGGTCACAATATTCAGCAAATCCTGAATACTATTGATGAGGCAAAATCTTTCAAAGGCAAACCTACAGTTATTATAGCAAATACATTAATGGGTAAAGGGGTTTCTTTTATGGAAGATAATTATAAATGGCACGGTATTCCTCCAACGACTGAGCAGGCAGGAATTGCTTTAAATGAACTTTTGCCAACAAAGTATAAAGACTTTTTTGATCTTGAAGAGATGGCGGAATTGTAAAGTGTAAGATTACAATTGATGAGACGCAATGCATTGCGTCTCTACGATAATCCACCTTTCTTCTTCCTCAGGGTCTGATAAAACCAACAAAATTAAACGAATTATTATATGTAATCAAATAATCTGTCTGATCAGTAACACCATCACCATTAACGTCAGTGCTTACATAGCCGGAAATAAGATTATAAGCATTATTATAAATTAAAATCATATCTAACAGATTTATATTACCATCCTGATTTACGTCACCGCTGTAAAGGCAATACTTGGATCCTTTAAGCACAAGATTATTCCCATAAGCCTGAGAGCTTGAATTTGTAAAATCGTAAAGATAAACGCCTCCTGATGTAAATGATTCACCTCCGGCCTTACTCCATGTTTCAAGACCGCTTCTATGCTTAGTCGAAATATAATAAGTTCCGGTTGAAACATTATAAAACCTGAAATTTCCTTTCAGGCTCACTGAATCAATAACCGATTTGGAAGAATCAACAACATTGTACGGTGAATTAATTCTCCTTATATATGCAGTGACTGTGTCATTCATATTGAGAGTAT
>JBBSDT010000349.1:0-3689 GCA_038240405.1 Ignavibacteria bacterium | reverse complement strand
GCTGACGGCCTGTAAATTTTTTGTAGTTGTTGAAAGTAAGACATAGAAAAAAAATATTTTTTATTGAAAGAGGCTTATAGCAAACGGCGGGATTTTTATAAAAAAGCGGTTTAATTATTATCCATTCGGTTTGACAATGGCGGGGATAAGTTCGAGGGCAGCAGGAGGCATTGAAAACAAATACAAATACAACGGTAAGGAATTACAAAATCATGAATTTTCTGATGGCTCAGGATTAGAAGAATATGATTATGGTGCAAGGTTACAAGATCCACAGTTGGGTGTTTGGCATAATATTGACAAGTCTGCTGATAAGCCTCACAATATATCAATCTCTCCATATGTTTATGTAGCGGACAATCCATTAAAATTTGTTGACCCGAACGGAAAAGATAGAATTGAACATATTCGAACTGTTGATAACAATGGGAATTATATACAACAAACGAGAGTTACGAAGGGTGAATATCGTGTTGCCTGGAACAATACTTACGGCGGTGGTCACTACCTTACAAAAAATGATTATGAAGTAACTACAGTAAATGATTATAGTAGCGGCAAGCTAAAATCAACAACAACTAGTGAAACACTTCATGGTTCTGGGCATGAAACTGGAATTGGAGGATTAACTGCACTTAAAATTGGAATTACAGGAAGTGATGGCCCTTTGATTCAGATGCCTCAAATAGCAGTATTCGGTTCCGGAGATGTGGATATGGGTTCAAAGGCAGATGGTAGCAGACATATTGAGGTTATTAACATGGCTGAGGCAAACGAATTAATTAAGCTAATAACCCTTGGACAAAGTTTACCAGACCTTAAAGGTGCTGACCCTTCTAAAATCCCGGAGATTGTGGCAAAATGGATTGAGCGTGCAAATGAAAAGGAGAAAAAAGAGGCTCCTGATAGTGCTGAATGTCCAACTTGTAATTCAAAGCAGGATAGCAACCATATTGATAGAGTAAATGGCAAAGGAACATTTGACCAACTTAAGAAGGACCATTTAACAGATAAGACGCAGGTAAATTAAAATTAGCAGGGTATGGGAAGAGGGATTAAAAACAGAGATGTTATTTTATTCTTGATACTTATTTATGGTTGCGTTCAATCATCCCAAAATGATTATGCAATAAGTACAACCGGAGATACGAGTCACACAGATATAAAAGTGTTTGATAAAAAAAGAAATCTCACAATTCAGCAGAGTTTAAATAGCGATTCATTAAATGATGGATATTATTATGTGTGGCAAAGTGGGCAACTTATTTGTTCAGGCCAATTTAAGAATGGAAAAAGAGACGGAACTTGGTTTTTTATGAATTTAAATCATGACACGACAAGAATTGAAAATTGGTTTTCTGATAAACAATTTGGTCAGCAAATCTCTTATTTTAATTACAGCAATCATTCTCAAGTTATCAAGAATTATATTTTTTGGGGAATGAATGCAAAGTTGTTTGAAATGAACTTTGACAGCACCGGCAATGTTAAGAACGTGAAAGGTTTTCCTGTCTATTGTGCATTCAACTCTGAAAATATACAAGTTGGTGATACATTTAATTTAATATGTTCCTGGGGTGTTCCTAATAGGTTCAATTATGCTTTTTCTATAAGTGAAAATGATATAAAAAATAAAAAGACTTCTATTATAAAAAATGAAAGTTCAGATAGTTCTGATTCAAAAAAGATTTGGCAACCCAATGGAAATAGAAACCTAATAGAAAAGAAGTACTCATCAAAGGGTCAATATCAATGGATAGTCAAATTGCATATTATCAATCCCCGAAGCAACGATACTATTGTTAATGATTCCACAGAAATTAATTTAGATGTTTACTAACCATAACGCTCCTGCATAAACGAAAATAAAAAAGAGTATAAAGCCGCAGATGATGCGGCTTTATAAATTGTATTAAAGCCCCACTTTAGTCCAAGCATACGATAGCTGTTGGCGCAAGCGCCCGCCCCACTTTAGTTAGGAAGGTGGTGGCAGATAGACCCGAAACCTGACTACTCTCAAAGTTTGTATTCTGCAATGGGTAACAATCCAATCCTTCATAATGATCCATTAGGTGATTCTACTGATGTTAGGTTAAATAAAGACGGAACCTATTCAGTAGTTGGTGGTCAAATAAATAAGAATACAAATATTTATGTAGTCAATGACAAAGGAAAATTAACAGGTCAAATTTTAGGGAAAACACTTACTTCAAATTCATTTTTTGGAGATGATGGCAAACCTGTTGTTGGAGCTACCATAAACTTGTCGGATAAGTCTGGTTACAAATTCTTGAATAATATTATAGGAAATAAAAAGTTAGGACTTGCAAATTATATGAAGAATGCAACTGGAGGGGGAACGTATGACTTTAAAACAAATGGAATAAAAGGAATCCCCGCAAATCAAAGAACTCAATATGAGTATAGAGGTATGTCAGTTAATGGCGTTAAAGGTTTAGGAAATGGTAATGGTGTCCTTACTATTGCATCCGCAAGGGATATAGGAAATGTAGCAGCAGGATATGAGGCAGGATCCAACGGTACAAGCCGGAGTGATGCAAGGCTAGCTTTGGATGGATTACAAAGTTATCAAGAAGGAAAGTTAGCCACAGAAGGTCAAACTACACAACTTGCAGAAAAGATTGGATACAACATAGGAGCTAACGATTTTTCAGAAGAACATCCATGGAAGGCAATATTCCAAAATAATGACAAGTTACCTCTTCATTAATAATAGATTTGTTGAGAATAATAATCTTTATGAAAAAGTTACTATTGATTTTCTTTGCGCTTATTATCATAGCAATTATTTGGTATGGAGAATCAAGAAAGTTTTTTTGTTTAGATAATGGTAAATGCGTTACAGTTTGGAAGACCTTCAATAATATTTGCTACATAATACCTGGAAAGTATTATGGTATAATGAGACCATCTACTTATAGTTATATAAAAACAACTAATATCAACAATTTGGATATAATTTGGAAAGCGCATTCTGATAGCATAGTTGTCAACTCAGATGACAGTGTTTTTATTGTAAATAATTTTTCTAAAGGTGTTAAGATTAATAAGTATAATCTAAATGAAAAATATAACGACAGCTTGTTTACTTACTTCGATGGTAAGTATAATAGATACAGGAAAGGCATTAATTATATAAGTATTTTTATCCAGGAAAATTATGCTACAGATAAAGATGGGAAAAAATACTAACCAACCAAGCCCCGTCCGAGGCTTTTGTTTTATACATTAGTAAGAACATTACTCAAAGCGTCTTTCATTTTTTTCTTACCGAGAAAGGCATCTAAAACCGCATAGAAAGCGGTTTTTTCTTTTTTGTCTAATTGCTCTACGAGAGATATTTTTTCCATCAGCGATTTATCAAAAGAATTTACATCATTGAAAAGTTCATTCGCTTTAAAGAGGTCAGCAACAGATACGCCAAGCGCTTTTGCAATCTTAACAACAGAAGAAAAAGCAGGGTCGGTTTTATTGTTCTCAATCTTGCTGTAGTTGCTGTTATCAATCTTACAGGCTAAAGCCACTTCTTTTTGGCTCATGCCTTTGCCTTCCCTTACTTTTTTAATACTGCTTCCTAAATCCATTGTAAAAGGTTTTAAACACTAACAAAGCTATAATTAATTAGCATATTGTACCACTACTAAAGAGCAGTGATAAAATATATTTGG
>JBBSDT010000348.1:0-3699 GCA_038240405.1 Ignavibacteria bacterium | reverse complement strand
GAGTTTAAGACGTTAGCTTTTATCCGGCCCATTTTTAAATTACCGACTTCTTCTGCAACAAACTTATTACCAGTGAAGAAAAATTTTATTTCATCTCCTTCTTTAAGACTTCCTTCAAATATTCTTATATAAACAACCACTCCCCTGTAAATATCAAACTTTGAGTCGAAAATTAACCCGCGAAGGGGTTTGTCTAATTCAATTTTGGCGGGCGGGATTCTGTTTATTATTGCATCCAGGATATTGTCTGTACCGATATCAGTTTTTGCACTTGCCAGAATTATATCTTCTTTTTTACATCCAATAAGCTCAATTATTTGATTGGTAACATCATCGATCATTGCATTTTGAAGGTCAATTTTATTTATTACCGGAATAATTTCGAGTCCATTGTCAATTGCAAGATAGAGATTGCTGATTGTTTGTGCCTCTACGCCTTGTGTGGCATCAACAACAAGCAACGCACCTTCGCAAGCTGCCAAAGATCTTGAAACTTCATATGAAAAATCAACATGGCCGGGTGTATCAATCAGATTAAGCGTATAACTTTCTCCGTCTGTAGCCTTATACTTCATCTGGATTGCATGAAGTTTTATAGTAATTCCCCTTTCCTGCTCAAGATCCATATCATCAAGAACCTGTTTCATCATGTTTCTCTTTTCAATAGTACCGGTTTTTTCCAGTAATCTGTCTGCAAGAGTGGATTTACCGTGATCAATATGCGCAATTATACAAAAATTTCTAATATTAGACTTGCTCAATGGTTATCATAAAATTAAGATAAAAATAAAAGTGGATTCCAATAAAAGTTATCAACAATGGAATAACTTTTATAGATTCCACTTTAAGAATAAATACGTATTTTTAAAAACTTATTTTCCTTCAGATTTTCTCTTTGCTCTTTCGTCCTGAATCTCTTTTCTTATTTCTGCAGCCTTTTTCCTGAGATCATTTAAAGATTTTCTCAAGCGGGTTCCTGCTGCATTTTGTCCTTTATCATAAAATTTTTCGATATCGGTTTTCATTCCTTCCAATATCTCTGTTAAGTTGCTAAATTTCTCCATTTCTGTTCTCCTTGTTTAGTTTTGGTTAAGAAAATTATCATAATGTATAGAAAATAAACTGTTTTTGTAAGTTAATATTGTTTAGAACCGGGACTCCAGGTTAATTTGTTCCGGCAATATTGGTTATATAGGGGATAGAAAAAATGATATTGTAACCCCATGCGGTAAAAGCAATTCCAATTATTACAAGGGCAGATATTATTGATAACCTAGCCCATGATTTTAGTTTATAATCCCTGAAAATATTCCAGATTCCATTTAGACCGTGATACATTCCAAGAGTTATAAAAGTAAGATCAATGATCCTGTACCATGAATACTGCATTCTTGCTAATACAGCTCCGTAGGTATGTCCGCTTTCCGGCTGGTAATGCATTAGTATATAATGACCTATCATTAATACTACAAGAGCAAGACCAGTAATCCTTTGTAAAACCCAGCTTTTTGACCCTGAATCTTTAGTTGCTCTGTATTTATACATCTATTCTGAAATGATTATGAATTAAAACAACTTTTTAAGTTCGTGTGAAAACATTATAACTCCCATTGCAATGAATAATATAATTCCAAGCACCCATGACAAACGGTAAAGCTGTTTATGATATTTTGCGCCGTCAGCCCAATCTACAATTACTATTCTAATACCATTAAGTGAATGAAACAAAACAAAGGCAAATAAAAACCATTCCAGCACCATAAAGAAAGGAGTCGTATAAGTCTGCATTTTTAAGTTAAAAGCAGCTTCACCATTGGTAAGAGGACTTAATGAATAAACATGCAGGAATAAATAGCCAATCAGGGCAATTCCTGTAATTCTGTGTAATATCCATGCCCAGCTTCCCGAATTCTTTTTGTAGCTGAGATTTTCGCTTATCCAGTTTTTCTGGTCAAATGTCCTTATTTTTGCGGGTGAGTCTACGTACTTTGTTTCTAATTCCAAGTTATTAAAAACTTCCTTTCGTTTATAATATCAATAAATTAAAGATTTTGCAGATTATTTACAATTTAAATAAATTCAGAAATAAAACGAGCGAAAACGGCATATTGCCTCATAATATGAGAATCAATGAAGTGTCAAAAAGAGTAGATTCTTTTGTTGTAAACGCCTTCAGGCATTCAGTTGTGAATTTCTATGAATTAAATAACTGTAAAAAAAATAACTATAAACTTTAACATACAAATTTTAAATTAGCGCTATAAAATACACTATGATATTTGAATTAAGAGCTTCAAAGATACACGGGGTAGGGGTTTTTGCGGCAGAAAAAATAAAAAAAGGAATTTTAATGTCTTTATTTGAAAAGGATGATTTCCGTTTTATCAGGGTGGATCAAATTAAAAAAATCGGAATACCGGAAAAATTCATACGTAAATATTCCATACAATTTCCGGATGGGTATTCTTCTCCTAAAAATTTTAACCGTATGTCTATCGGATGGTATTTAAACCATTCTGCAAGTCCAAATGTTTTTCGTAATGCTAACTATGATTATTTTGCAATGCGCAATATTAAAAGAAATGAAGAACTCACTATTAATTATGATGAATTGTAAAACACTATTCTGAGAAAAATTTACCATTCTTGTTCCTATAATAACCATTGTTTAACGCGTTTACTTTGTGTCAAATTAATTTCTTTTGTAAATAATATCTTGAATGCCCGGGAGGAAAACCTTTATGTTCGCCCCAAATTTCGTAGCCGTTTTTCAGGTAAAAGCCGGGAGCCTGAAAGTCGAAAGTGTCAACCAGAGATAGTATAGCGCCCCTTTTTTTTGCTTCACTCTCAGCGAGCAGAAGGAGCCTTGTACCTATACCCTTATAATAATATTTGTCTCCTACCCACAAGACTTCAATTTCCAATCCTCCCCAATAACCCAATGATGCCAGAATTCCTCCAGTTATTTCCTGTTTATCATTTTTTGCGCAATAGTTAAATGCTATCCTTTCCGGAATTACCGCACAGACCTGATAAAGATTATATTCCTTTAAGCTGTTGCTTATCTGATGCTTCGTTTGATCAGATGTGCAGTGCTCAATAAATATTTCATGTGACATAATTAAATTGAAGTTAAGGTTCAGTTAATTGATTAGGAAGATATTTGGGAAGCTTTCTTCCAATTTTCAGATATTACTCGTCCTTTTTTGATATCGTCAACAACTAGGATTAACCGGTTAGAATGATCACTATACATCACTTCGATATTTATTCCTTCTGATTGCATTAATCTGCATATTTTTCCTAATTGTCCGGGTTCATCCTGTTTAAGCTTTTGTATCAATACCTCTCTGTCTTCCAATACTTCAATGTTCTTCGCTTCAAGCGCTTTGCGGGCAGCGTTTGAATCTTCCACTAAAAAGTGAGCTATGCCCTTTCCTTCATAAACAAATACGCCGCCTCCTTCGAGACTTACGCCTGCTTTACCAAGGGTTTCTCCCAATTCAGCCAATGCACCCGGGACATTTTTTAAGAGTATAAATATATCTTTCATTTTTATTTAAAAGTTATATTTGGGTAATAAAGCATTTGATTTGCTAGTCATTTATACCTAATAATTTTTGTTGACCAGATCTTTTAAATAATCCGTTGTTATTTCATTACCTGTTATTGACGATAAACCCTTAAGTTCTTTCAATT
>JBBSDT010000347.1:0-3714 GCA_038240405.1 Ignavibacteria bacterium | reverse complement strand
ATGTTTATTGGGGCATAAAATAACAATAGGATCAGGTTGTGGAAATAGTAATATTAACCAAATCTAATTTTTTCTTAAAGAACCATGAAGACGTCTGGGGGTGTATTAATTTGCCTTTGTTCTAGAACAAAACGAAAATGCTTGAATTCTAATGCAAAGATTGCACAATATATAAAACATAATTTTATTTAGCAACAACTATTTTAATATCCCGGAATTTAAATTCATTGAGATTTGTTTACCAAAACTTAATATCGGGATTATAATAATTATATTATTGCAAAATATATTTAAGCAACCTATTTCAAGATAATCATTGAAGATACTTTGCTAAAGTATTTCCCGATTGCAGCATATTCGGTTTTATAAAAATAAATACCGCTTGCCAGTCCTCCAAAGTACTTATTAGTATCAAAAGTAAAATAATGCACTCCTGCAATATTATAATCATTCGTTATAATTCCTACTTCTTTTCCGGTTGCATCAAATAAGGAAATTTTTATGTTGCCATCAAAAGGTATATTAATTTTTATTTTGGTTGAAGAATTGAAAGGATTTGGATAATTAGGGCTAACCTCAAAATCCGCAGTTATTTTTTCTACATGATTTTGCGCCTGTGTTATGGGAAAGCTTGTCTTAATTACAAATAATCCGTTAACAATATCCGAACCGATTATTTTTCCAGAAGGAAATAAATATACAGCCCAGCATCCCTGATAATTTGTTGAATTGTCCTGTGGCCTTGTATCATACCAGGCAATCTCCAGGGGGTTTTCGGCATTTGTAATATCAAGTATTCTGATCCCCGCTGTGTAATGAGCAAGAAGTGCATAATGCCCATAAATTTCCACATTATGAATTATAGAGGTGGTAATGCCTGTCGGCTGCCAATCGCGTAAATAAGTGATATTGCTGAGGTCCTCAATATCCCAAATTTCAAGTTTCCCGGGATCAAGATTCTCATGAGTGACATACAAATATTTTCTGTCATTTGTGATTGCACAATTATGCGGCATTGTCTGCAAAGTAACAAAACTTCTGACTTCCTGTAGGTTATCCTTATCCTGAGCGCTTATTATAGAAATTTTTTGATTTAAAATATTGCAAGCCCAAACTGTATCGTTAAGAATACGACAGTCATGTACATATCTTACTGTATTATTTCCTTTTATTACAGGAAATACCGGATTTGTAATATCAAGAACCTGAACTCCTCCATTGGAACAGGCATTTCCTCCGCTCAGATACAAATAAGGCCCGGATTGAGAAATGGCATGAGTACGTGTATACCCAGCATAACTAAAAGTTTCTACGAGTGAAACCGAATCTGGTAGATATTCAAGATCAATTATTTGCAGCCTACTCTGTTCTCCTTCCGATACAACATATGCATAATGAGAATACGTTTTAATTTCTCTCCAGGAACTATTAACACCCGGCACAAAGTCAATTTCATGAATATTCGCAGAATCTGTTATATCAACAATTGATGTACCGGTATTGCATCCAAGAAGGGCATACTCCCTATGGCTGGGTGCAGTATAACCCCACAATCCTGAATAACCTGGATAGCCATTTACCTGTGCAAGCAAATAAGTATTTTGATTTGGAAGTTGTGCAAAACAAAGATGTCCATGCACTAATGCTATTACAATCAGTATTAGCTTTTTCATTTTCGAATAAAAGATAAACAAATTAATTTTTATATTCACTTCTAATGTTTGAATGCTTTTTGATTCAGGATTAATTAATCGAGTATCGCTTTAAATACTTTTTTCGTAAAATCCATTTTCATTTGCTCTTCAATTTCAGTTGCTTTTAAAATAGAGGGTTAATCAATTTTTAAAGGTTAAATTAATTTAATTGGTGAATTAATTTGTATTACAACAAGCTCAATAAAGGAGCAAATCTCTTCTATGTTGAGAGTTTTCTGACAGATTAACCGCTTAGATTTGATATTTAGAATATATTCCTCATTTATAAAATAAAGAGCTATAGAAGCCACACTTTACTATATTATGTTTATTTGAGTTTATTTGTTAGACATCCCCTTCGATTTTGTTTGGATTTTATAGGAAAAACTTTTATATTGCATTATTATTTTCCCAAGAATCTTTAAAAACATTCTTTAATCTTAAACATTTTTCCGGCGAGAAGGAGCGTCGAGTAAGTAGACTTGTTTTCATTAAAATTTTTCAATCATCAGGTATTACGATAGTAAGTAATTCCTTTGTCAAATTCAAATTTGTTCTTATTTATTTTAATTAACTTAATTTTACAAAACTTATGAAAAAAACATTATCGTTATTTGCTTCAGTAATTTTCTTAGTTTCGCTTTACAGTTCACTACCTGCACAATGGGCGAATGCTCCGTATCATAAAATAGAAAGATACAATATTAATGCTCCGACGGGAAATAAAGTCTTAGACGCCGTCAATACCCAGAATAACACTAATCAAAGCGATGATCCTAGAGCTGTGTTAACAGTCCTTCCTAACAACAATGCAGTTTCCGGAAACGGGAGAGCCCCTCAGGGAAGCAGACTTTTCGTTAACACTAAGTACCTTGTTAATGGTTCTGAAATGACAGCATCCGGATTTTCGGGAGCTGTATCATCTGTTGGATTTACTTGGGATCCTCCAGCAGGTAGTGCTCAAAATATTTCAACAACCGGCCACATCAAAGTATTTTTAAAAGATACAGTTGCAGGCGCTACAACTATAGGCGGAACTTTTATTGACACTACCGGAGCAGGAGGAACAAAAGTTATCGATGGAACCTTTACAATACCGGCAACCACTACTTTGTTTTCCGTAGACATTCCAGTAGGCGGTAGCGGAACCTCAACATTTACTCCTGTTGCTGGCCATGGCGTCATCGTTATATTTGTCTACAAGACAAATACTACATTAGCTACCCCTTTGGGAGCGCCAACCGTTTTCTGTAATAATACAATTGCAGGAGCTTGTTTAACATATCAATCACAATCAGTAAACGGCTCAATCGGTGGATCTACCGCTTTCAGACCGGAAACAAGGTTTGGAAATACAGCCATTGAAGCTATCTCAATAGGCCCTATTTATGCTTTAGGAAAAGTTGCTATTTGTCCATGTCCTGATACAAATGTTGTAAGAACAAATATGTTTCATTTGATAGCCCGTACCGACACAGTTATTATAAACACTACAATAAAAGATGCAGTTAGCGGTTCTGTAAAATTTGCATTCCAGGATACAATTTTTACAAGCGCTATAGAGAGATGGATTATAACTTATGTTTATCCGAAGGGAACAAGCACAAAAGCATTAGACTCAATAGTTTCTGTTGGAAGAACACTATCGCCTGAAGATGTAACTGCAAATAATCGTGCAACTTACGTAAAACAATCTACTTTGAATAAATGGAACCATGCCCTTCCTAACGGAGTGGTTGATGGTGGAGTTGGTTTTACCGGATCAACTGGAGATTTCGTAGCCGGATTCTTTACATCTTGCTCTCTTCCGATTTGTTCGGTAAATATGGCCTTCGATGCAGCAGCAGCAGGAGGCAGTCAGCCGTATAATCTAAAGATATATGCCAGCAGCGGAGACACAATGCCGGGAGCACTTTTATATACTTCCCCAACCTTGACTTCGCCTCCTGGAGGAGCGACTGCACAAAGAACATCCTATATGCTTCCTACCCCGGTTACAGTAGGACCAGGATTCTTTTAT
>JBBSDT010000346.1:0-3749 GCA_038240405.1 Ignavibacteria bacterium | reverse complement strand
CGAAAACAGAAGTGATTATTTTTCCCCTGAATTCTTCGATGGTCATGTCATATTTAATAAAATCTTTAATATTCGCAACACGGCTCTTTACAGATTTGATGCTTTTGCTTTCTATTTTCTCGAACTTTACATTCAGAGATTTAAATACATCATCTATATTTGAATCAAACAAAAGAGTTCCATGACTAAACATAGATTTTGTATCGGTGAACTGCGCATTACCGGATATTTTTTTATTGTCAATGGTTATGTCATTTCTGCCATTAAGCTCAGCCGCTATTCCCAGATCCTTTAAAATATTAATAACCGGTTGAGTAAAGTACTGGAAATTATGAATGCTTTGCTGGGAATGCCTTGTCATGAAACTAAAATTAAGATTACCCTTGTCATGATAGACAGCCCCTCCGCCGGAAATTCTCCTGACAACATGGATTCCCCGTTCCTCAATGTAATCAGCATTAATTTCTTCTATCGTGTTTTGGTGTTTTCCTATTATGACAGAAGGTTCATTAATATACAAGAGGAGATAATCATTGTCCATCTTGAGGTTCCTGACGCAATATTCCTCAAGAGCAAGATTAATTGTAGGATCTGTAATATCCTTGTTGTCAATTAATAGCACTTGTGTATTATTTACTTATTTGTGCGCGGCACTCAGTATCCCATTGCTTTATTTCGCTGTCTTTGACCAGGAAAACATCTTTTTCATCGTATTCGGATTTAATTTTTTCAAGCATACATCTGCAATACGATTTCATAGTTTCCTGTCGGGCCATATCATCTTTGATCTGAGGCTTATATTTCTCATAGCAGTTCTTTACAAAGAGAGAGTCTCCTTCCTGAGACCACACATGAACTTTTTTAGTTTCGGGCGGCATCCTATCATCTCTTAATAAAGCGATTACAATGTAAACGACCGCAGCAGTTGCTATGCCTGCTAATAAATACTTTACCAGACTTTTGATTCCGGAGTTGTTAGTCTTTTCCAATAAAGAAGAGTTAAATTAAAGCAATATTACAATAAAGAAACAATTTTGAAATGCCTTACCGAAATCTAACTTAACATTTTAGAATAGGCTTTCCAACATTAACTAATAATAACGAATAATAACAATGGTTTAAATTTTTCCTTTATAATTTAAAGTAAATTACCTTTTTTAAAAAAAGTTAATGACTAAAATGATAAATGAATTTAAAAACCTTACCGAACAGGAATCCAACTTAATGCTGATGGCCCCTGCGCTGGTAACATTACTTATAGCAGGAGCAGAAGGAAAGTTAGAACAAAAAGAATTAGACTGGGGTGAAAAGATCACACACTTCCGTGCAAATGAAAACTCCATACTGCAGAACTATTACCATGAAGTAGAAAAAAATTTCAACCAAACATTAAAGAAGCTTATAGAAATAATGCCCGTGAATACTGAAACAAGAAACCATAAAATAAATAACGAACTCTATAAGTTAAACGATACCCTTTCAAAACTGGCCCCGGAATTTGCCAAACAATTTTACAAAAGCTTGTTAAGCCTTGCAAGGCACATTGCCAAGTCATCCGGTGGAATTTGGGGCTATGGAGCAATCAGCCCTGAAGAGCAAAAACTTCTGGATCTTCAGGTTTTGGTTCCTCCAACAGAATAGAACATATCAATAGTCTATCTCCTGAACTTAAATTTTAAAAATCCTTATTTCATAAGGATCATTTTCTTTGTCTGTTTGAAATTACCCGCCTCAATCGAGTAATAATAAATTCCTGAAGCTAAACCATCACCCTTGAATTCTTCCGAATAACTTCCCTGCTGAATTCCATCCACAAGAGAAGCGACTTCTTTTCCCAGTTCATCTGTAACTTTTAATTTGACATGTTCTTTTGTCGGAATGTAATAAGTTATAACGGTTAATGGATTAAAAGGATTAGGATAATTTTGAGATAAAGTATAATTATCTGCATAACGCGGATTGTTACCTACTGACGAAACTATTCCTAATTTCAAGACATATAACCCTGTTGCTATATCGCTTGCGATTATTTTTCCAGAAGGAAGAAATGGATAAACATTCCAGCAGCCCTGGTAAGCCGTGCTGTTTAGACCAGGATAAGTATCGTAATGGCCCACTTCTACAGGTGCTGCAGGGTTTTGTATGTTCAGCACTATAACTCCTGCCCTGTAATGAGCAAGATAGAGAGAATCACCTCTTATGTAAGCGTTGTGCACCATTGAAGCACCATCATACGGAGTAATATCAGCTACCTGAATCTGATTAGTAATATCAGTAATATTCCAAATTTTTGCATGATTCGAACCACCTTCATCGGTAGTCACAAGATATCTTCTGTCGCTCGTGGTCCATGCATTATGAGTTACCGCTCCGGGGTAAGTAAACTCCCTTATAAATTTTATTGAATCTTTATTTCTGGCATCAAGCATCACAAGATAACCATTGTAAACAGAAGCTCCGTAAATAGTATCATTTTTTATAAAGCAGTCATGAATATATCTTGTACCCCATTGTCCTCGTTTAACCGGATTTTCCGGATCAAGCAGATCAAGAATGAAGACACCTCCATTGTTATAATTTCCTCCATTGCTATACAGATATCTTCCATCCTGAGAAATAGAATGCGACTGTGTGTATCCTGCAAAAGTATAACTTTTTACAAAGTGAAGAGAGTCCGGAAGATACTGCAAATCAACTATCTGAACTCCCTGTCCCCCTTCGGAAACGATATATAGATAATGCGAGTAAGTTTTCATTTCACGGTAATTATAAAACGAGCCGGGTCCGGTTATAGTACCTTTGTTTATAATAGCAGGAGGATCTGTTATATCATATACAGTAGTGCCCGCATAATGTCCTATGATTGCATATTCTCTACCATTAGCTACATATCCCCAGCATGAAGCGTAATGAAATCCTGCAGGATTTCCTCCTGTTGTAAACTCGTTTTTTGCTCCAAGCAAAGTCATATTGTTAATTGATTGAGATAAAACAAAAGCGCTGTTAAATAACAGGACTAGTATTATTAATTTTTTCATCGAAAAAGTATTTTGTTTATATAAGTTAGCATTAATTGCCAATAAAAGAAATTAAGTTTTTCCAAGATATTTCAGTAGTGTCCAAATTAATTTACTTTTATTAAGAATTGAAGAATAGTTAGGAGTAAGGAAATAATAATTGAATATTTTTGTCGTAAGATTTTCATTTTATCACTTCATATTTTATTTTGGTCTTTTCGCATCTCATTTTGATTAGTTCCGGAAGCATTTTGATTAGTTCCGGAAGCATTTTGATTAGTTCCGGAAGCATTTTGATTAGTTCCGGAAGCATTTTGATTAGTTCCGGAAACATTTTGGATAGTTCGAGATGCATTAAGTCCGGTTAGGGAAATATAAAATCGACTTTTGGGGGCATCGAGCCGGCTTCCGGAAGCATAAAATCGACTATTGGAAGCATCAAGCCGGCTTCCGGAAGCATAAAATCGACTTTGGAAGCATCGAACCGGCATCAGGAAAACATAAAATTGACTTTGGAAGCATCGAACCGGCTTCAGGAAACATAAAATTGACTTTTGGGAGCATCGAGCCGGCTTCCGGAGACATAAAAATGGCTTTCGAGATTATAAAATTAACTTTTGGGAGTATCAAATTGACTTACGGATCCAGTCAGAAGAGATTTCTTCAGATAAAGTTTTCTTTATTCTCCATAAAGTTTTAATTTGAAAGCATTTTACATTATTCTTTTTCCAT
>JBBSDT010000345.1:0-3759 GCA_038240405.1 Ignavibacteria bacterium | reverse complement strand
GTATTAACTTCATAATTAATCACGACAGAAGCAATAATTTTAAATTTGCCTCTTTGCTATCGTAAGGGGTAAGGAAATTATTAATCGAACATAGATTTGACCCCGGCGATATTCAATCAGTTGTCCTGATTGAACAAAATAAAGTTTATAGAAAATCAAATGCAGTTTTAAAAATAGTAAGGGAATTTGAAGGTTTTTGGAAGTTAGTGTGTGTTTTGTATATTATTCCGCCCTTTATACGGGATTTAGTTTATAATTTAATTGCGAAGAACAGATATAAGATGTTCGGTAAGAAAGAGTCATGCATGTTACCAACTCCTGAATTAAAGGAAAAATTTTTAGTGTAGTTAAGCCATTTATATAAAAAGAGAGATTAAGTATATTTAAATATGCAGAATGATACGAAATATCTAGTTACAGCGGCATTATTATACGCAAACGGGTATGTGCATATCGGACATATTGCCGGAGCATACCTTCCTCCTGATATTTATGTTCGTTACAGAAGATTGAAAGGAGATGATATAATCTTTATATCAGGTTCGGATGAGCACGGAACTGCCATTGAAATGGAATCCATAAAGCAAAACATTCCCCCCGGCGAAATAATTGATAAATATCATTTTTCAAATAAAAAAGCTTTTGAAGACCTGGGAATTGAATTCGATATTTATTCAAGAACTTCAAATGAAATTCACCATAAGACTGCTCAGGATTTTTTCCTTACTCTGTATAACAAGAAAAAAATAATTGAGAAAACAGAAAAACAGCTTTATTCAAACAAGGAGAAAAGATTTCTTGCAGACAGATTTGTCATGGGTACATGTCCCGTATGCGGTTATGAAGAAGCCCGGGGCGATGAATGTGAAAATTGCGGAAGCAATCTTTCTCCGCTTGATCTTATTAATCCCCGCTCGAAAATCACAGGAGATACTCCTGTTGTACGGGAATCAACTCATTTTTATTTTCCGCTGGGCACATACCAGGATGAATTAAGTAAGTGGATTTTCTCCAAAACAAACTGGAAACAGAATGTAATTAATTATTGTAAGGGCTGGTTTAAAGCAGGTCTGAGAGACAGGGCAATTACAAGAGACCTGGAGTGGGGTATTAAAGTACCGCTCGAAGGGTATGACGGAAAAGTTATTTACGTATGGTTTGAAGCACCCATAGGGTATATTTCGGCAACCAAAGAATTATTTATACAAAGAAATGTACCTGACAAGTGGAAGGAATACTGGTGTGGAGAGAATACAAAACTCATTCATTTCATCGGAAAGGATAATATTGTTTTTCATTCAATCATCTTCCCGGCAATGCTTATTGCTCACGGAGGCTTTATACTGCCCGACAATATTCCTGCAAATGAATTTCTTAACCTGGGGGGTGAAAAACTTTCTAAAAGCAAAAGACATGGAATTCTGGCAAAAGATATTATTAAAAAATTTATTCCGGATGTAGTCAGATATGCAATTGCTGCAAACCTCCCTGAGAATAAGGATTCTGAATTTACATTAAAGGATCTGCAGGCAAGGAATAATAACGAGCTTGCTGCAATACTTGGCAATTTCATTAACAGAACTATAGTTTTTGCAAAGAGTAAGTTTGATAACAAAGTCCCGGTCAATCTTAAATTGGAGGATCCGGATAAGAATATTTTATCATTTTTCAAATCCCAGTCAGGCATTATTTCAGCCAATCTGGACAGCTTCAGGTTCAGAGATGCTTTGTCCGAGATAATGAATTCGATAAGAGCTGCAAATAAATATTTTAATGACAGCGAGCCTTGGAGAATAATCAAGGAGGATAAAGAAAGATGCGCATCTATAATAAATACATGCATCGAGATTTGCCACTCCATTGCAATTTTGATTTACCCTTTTCTTCCCTTTACTTCGGATAAAATATTGAAAATAATTAACAAAGATAAATCAGACTTTACGTGGACCAAAATCGGAGATGCCGTGTTAACATCCGGCAATGAATTAGGAAAAAATGAAATCTTGTTTCCGCAAATTGAAGATTCTCAGGTCGAAGAAGAGGAAGAAACTATAAAAGATTCTGATATTAAAGAAATTATAAAGTTCGAAAAGGATAGTAATATTATAAGCATTGAGGATTTCAAAAAAGTAAACTTAAAAGTCGCAATGGTTTTGGAATGTGAAGTTGTTCCTAAAAGTAAGAAATTGCTTAAGCTTAAGCTAAAGATTGGTGATGCCGAAAAGCAAATTGTATCTGGAATTTCCGAACATTATAAACCTGAAGAGTTAATTGGGAAATTAATTATTGTCGTTGACAATTTAAAACCCTCAAAATTAATGGGAGTTTCATCCGAGGGCATGCTCTTAGCAGCTAAGAAGAACGGGGAGCTCAAGCTTATTACCGTAGATGGGGAAATAGATCCGGGAGCGGAAGTGAGTTGATTTACAAATTTGGCGTTAAGAATTACGATCTGAGTTCAAGGACTTTCATAATGGGAGTATTGAACATTACTCCGGATTCCTTTTCAGATGGAGGAAAGTATTTTGACGGAAAGCTAAATCTGAATAAAGTTGTAAATGACGCAATTCAAATGGAAAAAGACGGCGCTGATTTTCTTGATATTGGCGGCGAGTCCACAAGACCCGGATCCGAACCTGTTTCTATTACGGAAGAACTCGGACGCGTAATTCCTGTAATATCAGAAATAAAGAAAAAAATTGGAATTCCCATTTCAATCGATACTTATAAGGGTGAGGTTGCAGAAGAAGCTTTAAAAGCTGGCGCAATCATTGTTAATGATATCAGCGGTCTCAGATTTGACTCTAACATGGCGGGAATTATTTCTAAATATAAATCGAGCTGCATATTGATGCATATAAAAGGTACTCCGCGAAACATGCAGATAAATCCCCGTTATGCAAATGTTGTAGAAGAGGTCTACAGTTATCTTAAAGAATCGATGAATATTGCTAAGGCTAACGGCATTAAACAAATTATTTTGGATGTTGGAATAGGATTTGGGAAAAACTTTGATCACAACCTTGAGCTAATAAGAAACCTGAGGAGATTTAAGAGAATGAATTGTCCTATACTTTTAGGAGTATCGCGAAAAAGTTTTATTAATAAAATTTATAAGTCGGGAACCGGTGAAAGGATCTCCGGTACAATTTCGGCAAACATTATCGGGATTGTAAATGGCGCGAATATTATCAGAGTTCACGATGTTCCGGAAAACGTAAGAGCTTCAAAAGTTGCAGACAAAATTTTATACAATTGATTTATGAATAAAGGTGTAAATATTACAGAAAAAGCCTCGCACCAAAATCAAACTTCAGCAAAGGATAATAAAGAAGTGTTATTTGAATTTGAGATCATCGGAATGGATTGCACGGCTTGCGCTCAGAGTATTAAAACTTATTTACAGAAGATGAAAGGTGTCAATAATGTAAATATAAATTTTGCATCCGAGACAGGTGATGTAAAATACAACCCTGATTTAATTTCCTCTGATCTGATAACGAAAACCATTAATAATCTTGGATATGGAGTATCTGCAGAAGACGATGAATATGAATCCGAACAATTAAGAAAAGAAAAGCTCAAAAAGCAAAGATCCAAAATAATAGTTGCTATGATACTTTCCGGGATTATAGCTGTTCTTAGCATGAAAGATCACTTTTATTTTCTTAGTTTGATCACTTTTTCCAGGGCCGCAACTTTGAGCATATTATTTATCCTGACATCTATAGTCATCTTTTGGTGCGGAGATAAATTTTT
>JBBSDT010000344.1:0-3766 GCA_038240405.1 Ignavibacteria bacterium | reverse complement strand
AGCAGCAATCTAAGTATTTATGCAAACGGGATTTATGTTAATGAAGCCATTATGAATAATTCCACAATTCAGGGAAATACAGTTTATGATAACAGAACTACCGGAATATTGGTGGACATTAAAAACTCTTCTGTCAACAACAAAATTATCAATAATATATGCTACAATAATTTCGGAGATCAGATATTATTCAGTGATTACTCAAGCGCTTCATATATTCCAAACTACAATATTACAGTTAAAAATAATATTTTTTATTCCCTGCAATCAACTCAAGTTTGCATGGAGCAATTAAATTACAATAGCTCTTCCTTTAGTGTCTGGGGAGTATTTGACAGCAACTATTATTGTAATCCTTATAATGAGTATGACATAAAAAAAACAAAGCTTCATCCAAGTTACACGGCGGATGTATATAATCTTTCCACATGGAAAACCAATTTCAACGAAGACCTGAACTCCCATGCAAGTTTATACCTATTTGATCAATATACGGTTGCCGATACTTTAAGCCCTGATATGATTATGAACTCCCGGTTTATAACGAACATAAGCAACTGGTCGTCCTCCCCTTCTGCCGGGTCAAAGATTACTTATGCCACCCGTCCCGAATTAGATTCAGGATGCATGAGAATCAGATGGAATGGAATGGGTTATTCACAAAGCTTTACTACCAGCAATGCATTTTCTGTGACAAAAGGATTGAGCTATCTTATCAGCATCAGCCTTGTCAGTGATTACAACGGAACTGTCAATCTTTGGGGAAGATCTTCTTTTTCCGGAAATCCAAGCGCCTTTGCTTCCAGATATCTGAATTATAGTACACAAAGAAAAAACTACTCTTATACTTTTTATGCAGATACCACAGATGTGGGTGCAAAAGTTTCTCTCGGCTTGATTTTACCCGATTCTTTGCTATATGTTGATAATATTTTTTTATACAGAGTCAGTCTTGTGAAATTAGATTCGACTCAGCTCTCAAAGTTATTTATAAATGAAAATTCTACAGTGCAATCCTTTTCGTTAGGAGGTATTAATTATAAAGATATAAACGGAAACCCGGTAACTGGAAATTTAACCCTTCAACCTTACTCCTCACAGATATTGATTAACGATAGTTATTCTCCTCCGAAAACATTACAATTGAAGTCTTATTTAGAAGGCTTTTATAGTGTCAGTTCCAATACTATGATAAGTGACACTGTTCATGTCTATATAAGAAGCGCTGCAAACCCTTACGCTATCCTGGACTCCGCAAAATCCCTTCTTGACAATAACGGAAACGGGACCTTTAATTTTACTAAAGTTTCAAATTCAATAAATTATTACTTAACAGTAAAACATAGAAACTCAATAGAAACCTGGTCAAATGCACCTGTAAGCTTTTCCTCGAATCAGTTGACATATGACTTTTCCTTGTCAGCAAATTCTGCTTATGGTAACAATTTAAAATTGAAGGGAAGCAAATATTGCATTTTCTCTGGGGATGTTAATCAGGATGGAATTGTGGACATAACTGATTTATTAAGATCTTACAATTCCGCACTTGTCTTTACAAATGGGTATGTGCCTGAAGATGCTAACGGAGATAATATAGTTGACATTTCTGACTTAACCGTTGTTTATAACAATTCATTTAATTTTGTATCTATTATACGTCCATGACTTTTAAAAGGAGTAATTTTCTTTGGCACATTTTTTGATTACTTGTATGATAATATCTGTTCTTTCTTTCCCAAAGATTTTCATTTTCTTACTAACATCTTTAGCTGTCTCCGATAATGTTTCCCCAAAAGTCATAAGAAATTTTAAAGTATATTCCTCTTTGTAAAATCCATCTGATACTCAAAGAGTAGATCCCCAAAAATATATTTAGCTTTAGTTTTTATTTAATAACTAAATTAAAACTATCATGAAAGCAAAATTATTTTTGGTTAATTTACTCTTGTCAATTCTTTTGAATTATTCATTTAATTCACTGATTTATTCAGCAGAACCAAACCTCCGGATTTATCCGGGAATTAATTTACAAGTTCAGACTTCAATTTATACACATCCCAATAATCCTTTAGTTATGGTTGGAAGTGCAATCACGGATGTCTATCCGGGAGGCTATACAAGTGGTGCATATATAACAACAAACGGTGGTTTAAATTGGCAGGGAACAAATTCTATTAGCAATCAATTTAATAGCATTATAGCAACGATTGGCGATGTTTCCATTATAATAGATAAGACCGGAAATTATATCATGACATATTCTGCTTTTCCGCCCCTGGGCGGTGATTTGAAAGTTGGAATCAGCTATTCGACCAATAACGGAATATATTGGTCATCCACTGGTTTTGTACCTGGTGTTGATGATGCGGATAAAGTTCTCTCTGCTGCAGATAATAGTTCATCAAGTGCATATTACGGAAATATTTACCTCGTTTATAGTGAATTCAGAAAAGCAGGGATTTATTTTTCTACTTCCACCGACGGAGGGAGAAGCTGGGATAGTGTAAAAAGAATAACCCCTGCGTATAATGATGCAAGAGTCGGTTCTTCAATTTGTGTCGGATCATCAGGAGATATTTTCGTCTCGTGGCCATTCTACGACACGCTTTCACATAATAGTTTTGTTGGTATTGCGAAATCTTCTGACGGAGGAACAAGCTGGAGTTCAAAAGACACAGCTATACTGGTAAATACTGTTCGCCTGGGGCATCGGCTGTTTTTAAATGGAACCAGGCTAAATGGTATTCCAACAATAAACATAGATAAATCAAGCAGTACAAGAAATGGAACGATTTATGTGGTCTCAACAGAAAAATCTGCCTTTAATTCGCCTGCTCTGGACAGTTTTGATATTATAGTGCATTCATCCACTAATAAAGGTATAACCTGGAACACTCCCCACAAGGTAAACCAGGATGTTAGCGTTACGAATAAATACCAATTTTTTGCTGCAATAGACATTGATAAATATGGCGGATTGAATGTTGTTTATTATGATTCCAGAAATACCTCAACTAATGATTCTTTTCAGGTATATCTTTCCAGGTCAGTTGACGGAGGCACTTCGTTTCAGGATTTCTTGGTTTCAGATCATAAATTCAAACTGCAGGTAATAAATCCAACACTTTTTGGAATTCCCGGATATATAGGATCTTATATCGGCATAACTTCGGGAAATAATACAATCACTCCGCTTTGGTTTGATAATTCAACAGGAATTTATCAGGCCTGGTCAGCAACCATAAAATTTGGAACAAATATAAAAACTATTCCACAAGCATTATATGACATTTCTACAGGGATGTTAAGCTCAAAAGATACTATTGAAGTTTATTTAAGACAGACATTCTTTCCGTATTTGAGAATTGATTCGGCAAAAACTCTTCTGGATTCCCAATCATATGATGCCAATATAGTGTTTCCGCGGGCAAATTCCGGCTCATATTATCTTGAAGTTAGAAACAGAAATATGATTGAAACCTGGAGTAAAAACCCCGTAGCATTTTCGGTAGGATCTGTTTTAAGCTATGATTTCACATCCTCAGCTTCTCAAGCCTATGGTAACAATATGATTGCGATCGATGGAAAGTGGTGTATTTATAGCGGAGATGTAAATCAGGATGGGACATTTGATGCTTCAGATCTGATTAATATATCAAATGATATAAATAATTGGACTACGGGTTATGTTGCAACAGATATTAATGATGATGGCTTTGTCGACAAGACTGATATGGTTATGGCGTATAATAATACTCAAAACTTT